>JAAZON010000065.1 GCA_012797725.1 SAR324 cluster bacterium
CGCGAGCAGCTGAGACAGGAGAAGGGAATCTTTTAAGTTTAGCAGTCGAGGCTGCAAGGCTTCGAGCAAGTCTTGGAGAGATCTCAGCGGCCATGGAAAAGAGTTTCGGGCGGCACAGCGCGACCATCCGCTCTGTTTCAGGAGTTTACGGAAGCGTGTACGGCGAAGATATTTCGGTTGATAATGTTCGGAAGTCTTGTGACGCTTTTGAAAAGCGTGAAGGGCGACGCCCAAGAATGCTGGTGGCTAAGCTTGGTCAAGATGGACATGATCGAGGAGCAAAGGTTATTGCAACAGCTCTTGCGGATCTTGGTTTTGATATTGATATTGGCCCTTTATTTCAAACCCCAGAAGAAGCAGCAAGACAAGCTGTGGAAAATGATGTTCATGTGGTGGGTTTAAGCTCGTTGGCAGGTGGTCACAAGACATTGCTGCCTCAGCTTGTTGAAGAGCTCAATAAACTTGGTCGGCCTGATATTGCAGTTGTGATCGGAGGCGTTATTCCAGTCCAAGACTATGATTATCTTTTGCAACATGGAGCAATAGCGATATTTGGACCGGGAACGAGTATCCCGCATGCTGCACAAAAGATCTTAGAGGAACTAGAAAAGAGGATCTAATGAAGCGCTCAAAGCCAGAGTGGGCCCCTGAAAAGGATGGAAGAGGTGTCTTTGCATCTTCAGTGTTGGAAGGGCTTAATGAGTTGAGGCCTAGGTCTTTGGAATCAACTAAAACAAAGCGCCAAAAATTGAGTGTAGAAGAATACGTGAAAGGAGTTCTTTCTGGAGATCGAAGCGTACTGGCTCGGGCAATAACTTTGGTTGAGAGCAATGCACTGGAAGATCAAAAGGCAGCACAGGAGCTCTTGCAGGCGCTTTTGCCCCATTCAGGCCGTTCGATTCGGATTGGACTTAGTGGAATCCCGGGAGCTGGGAAAAGCACATTTATTGAAGCCTTTGGAACATTGCTCTGCGAAGCAGGTCACAAGGTTGCTGTGCTTGCAGTTGATCCAAGCAGTTCTAAAAGCAAGGGAAGTATACTCGGTGACAAGACCAGAATGGAGAAGCTTTCTCAGCATCCAGGGAGTTTTATTAGGCCTTCGCCTTCAGGTGGAGTGCTGGGAGGAGTTGCCCGGAAAACAAGGGAAAGCATTGTGGTCTGTGAAGCAGCAGGTCTTGATATCATTATTATAGAGACAGTAGGAGTTGGGCAGAGTGAGGCTAGCGTTCGTTCAATGGTTGATTTCTTTATTCTGCTTACGATTGCAGGCGCAGGGGACGAAATGCAACATATAAAGCGAGGTGTATTAGAGCTTGCTGATGCTGTTGTTGTAAATAAGGCAGATGGCGAAAATCTTCTAGCGGCTCAGCGCACGCAAGCAGAGTTGAAAATAGCTCTTCATTACGCCCACGGTGAGACTAAGGAGTGGAAGCCAGAAAGCTACCTTTGTTCAGCTCTGGATGGCAGTGGGATTTCTGATATTTGGGAGCTTATAAAGCGCTTTGATAATTGCATGACAAAAAACGGGCAGAAAGAGAGGCGAAGAAAAGAGCAGTTGCTTTATTGGACTGAGAGTCTTTTGTTTGAAGAGCTTAGGCAGCGCTTTTTGCGAGACGCTCAGGGACAAGCGCGATATGAGCTGATTAAAAAGGAGGTGCTTGAAGAAAGGATTTCTCCTGTTGCAGCGGTGGATAAGTTGATGTCGGAGTATTAGACTGGCTGGCAAGATTTCTGCCGCATAGAGAGAATTGAGATGAATAGGAAGAGTAGACGGGATACTATAGGAATTTTGTCTACCAGCCTGAAAAGAAATTATCCTTAGTTCTCAAAATATCCAAGAAGCTCTTCTGGCAAGATATTCCGGAAAGACTCAACAAAATAATGAGCATGCTTTTGGCAATCTTTCCCATCACGAAGAGAAGCTCTCGGGAAATTCTGTTCTGCGTGAAAGATGCTATCTTGAGCCCTCTGCAGTGCGATATTAAGCCTGTTCATGTAGTTTGAAAATCTGACAGGGTCTACTTCATATTCTTCTAAGATGGGACGTAAACATGACAGGCTTTCATCAAGTGGAAATGCAAGGATAACGCTTCCAAGGCCTGATTGTTCTTCAAAAAGTGCTCGTGAAATTCCACGTAGATCTTGATTTGCGACAAGCCTGTCAAATGCTAAAAGGCTTTCCCTCCTTATGATCTCTTTAACAAAAATGCCTCCTCCAATTTGTGATATTTTTGCAATTTTATCATTTGCTTGATTTCGAAGTCCGTCATCTTGCTTGGAGAAAGAGGCAAAGTTGTCAGAAACAGAAGATGGATTCCGGTTCGTTGCTTTCCCAAAAGCTGCTACAACTATTTCAAACATGCTCGGTCTTGTCATTCAATAAACTCCGTAGTTATAAAACCATAAAAAGAAATTGCAATTTCGATCGTGCGTATCTTAATTCCACGAAACATTCATAAAGATTTCAGATGTCATCTTTTAGCCCAAAAAATAAGGCAATATTGCATTGGCTGTAAAAAAGCCTCAAATTTCCAATTAAATAGCCCAATTAATGCATCAGGGATGGCTTTCAGCAGAACTTCAAAGCGAGAGATTCTTCTCTTGTTTGCTTTTCATTAATCAAATTCACTTCATTAATTATATAAGTTGGACCGAATTGCACAAGGGTAGTGAGCATGAAATTTCATATTTTTTTCTCTCGTACGAAATCATAACTTTATCTTGAAAAAATTAAAGCATTGCGAACAAGACATAATGTGTTTATGCTTTTTCAGCAGTCAGCAGTCAGCAGTCAGCAGTCAGCAGTCAGCAGTCAGCAGTCAGCAGTCAGCAGGAGGATGCATTGATAAAAAAAATTGACCATATAGGAATTGCAGTGCCATCAATTGAAGAGGCTGCTGCGTGTTACGAAAAAGTGCTTGGTCTCACATGTGAGGGACGCGAAGAAGTTGAATCTCAAAAAGTGCGCACAGCCTTTTTTAATGTGGGAGGTGTTCATATCGAGTTATTGGAAGCCACCTCACCTGAAAGTCCGATAGCAAAGTTCCTCGAGAGAAATGGTGGACCAGGTATTCATCATTTGGCTTTTGAAAGCGATAATATAGAAACCCAAATTGACACGGCAAAAAATGCAGGATGTAGGTTAATTAACGAAAGTCCAATAGATGGAGCAGGGGGTAAAAAGATAGCCTTTCTTCATCCCAAATCTACTTTCGGGGTCTTAACAGAGATATGTTCCAGCAAATGACATAGCCTTCCTCACAGCTTGTTTAGCTCATTCGAGCATAGTCTTATATAGAAAATCAACAATCTGCCAAATTGAACTGCCTTAGTTCTTGATTGTTCATCCCCTTTGAAGGCATTGGTAATAACCTAACATTGAAACGCTCAGTTATGTAGCCGATCAGAGGATCGTTGTGTATTCTCATCATAATTCTTTCGGTTTCTAATTCGTCTCGTCCCATTACCACCCACTGATCAAGATTGAGGTGTTTAACGCCGTAGTAGTATCCAACAACTTGGTAAGCACCAAAAGGTCGGCTGATGTCTCCAATCATTGAACTTCCAATTGAAAAAACCTGCCCAGCTTGAAATGAAGTCTTGGAATGGAGAGCTATGGCTGTGGCGCGGGCATTAGATATGCCTGAATGGTGAAAAAGCCCAATCATGGGCTTTTGTTTGCATACCTGTTGGGCAGCGTCAGGGATAGGGCCACTCTTCATTCTCTTGTATATTCGGTCAACAAAGGTTGGTCCAAGATGGAAATTGGAATCAACTCTGTAATAGAAATGATCCTCGTAGTTTTGCACGCCAGCTGTAATATTTATTCTTATATTGCGAAGAGATGCATCCTGATTTAAAGCGTCACGGAGCACAAGCTTTTGTTCACACGCGTGCCTGCGTAAGTCAACAATACTCTTCACCCATCCAGCCGCAATTAAGGAGTGTTGCTTATAGACTCGTTCCATAAAGTACTTAATGTCGCTCTCCGTCTTGATTTGTTTTGTTTCGGGCTTGCCGCCGATGTTGAGCATATTTAGTGTGGGTTGCTCTGTGAGCAATTGGAGTTCTAATTCTTCTGCGACATCCTCTGCGTGCATCATGCCGCAATTTGTAGGGCTGTTAGGCACCATTTCAACAGCATGAATCGTTCCATTTAAAGCAGGATTAGCACTGACGCAGTCTCTCAGGCGAACATTGCCATGTGCCATCACATGAACAAAAAGCTCAATTGGCAATCCAGCCTTTATGTGTACCTGGTGAGCCTGTATGCGATCGTTTATTGTGTTTCGAATACTCTCCACTATGTCAGGTGTTATGAAAGTTCCGGCAGCACTTTCTCGGTGCAACTCAACGAGTTTTCCCTGCTCAAGCTCTTCCATTATCAATGCTTCACACGATTGGTTGAAGGCTCTGCTTAAATCTCTGGAATCAGAGCACCCGATTATTATATGAACTTCGACTTTCTTTAGATCCGGGATCGGTGACAAATATACTGAAGAAGGTGTTGGGTGATGTTTATTTGGAGAATTGGAAGGGTCAAATATCGTGGGCATAATAATTCCATTTAAAAAGTCTGTTTGGTTAAAGTTCGTCTAGATTCGGATCCCTA
>JAAZON010000066.1 GCA_012797725.1 SAR324 cluster bacterium
AACAAATTACAGATAATGCCGCACTCCCCGCAGACAGAAAAAGAATTGCTGCCAGATGGGAACTTAAGACTGTTTGCATCGAAGATAACTCCGAAAGACCCGAAATAACTGCATACGTGAAAAGAACCGCAATCACAGCAAGCAGAGAAATAGCCACGCCCTGCATGATTCCATACATGAACAAGTCCATTCCACAGATTCCAGACCTTACAAAGGAAATTACAACAGCTATAGATGGAAGCAGGCTAAGAAAAAATAGGATGCGACTTCTTGGATTCCTTTCACCAAAAACCTGCGCACATTCAAGCCCTGCAAGCACTGTAACTAGCATAACAACGAATAATAGCAACAAAGTTCCAAAACAAAAGAGCGACGAAAGTCCAAGAAGGGCAACAAAACAAAGACTCAATGCTATACCAGGTCCAAGTCTTTTCTTTAGATTCTCAAGATCCATTTCTTCTACTCTCGATTTGTTCACCGGTAAGACCAAAACGCCGCTCTCTAGCTTTATATTCAGACAGACATTTGTGAAACTCTTCTTTTGAAAACTCCGGCCAAAACATTTTGCTTACCACTATCTCAGAATAAGCTAACTGCCATAACAGAAAATTCGAAATCCTCAATTCACCGCTTGTACGTATCAGAAGATCTGGATCAGGAATATCAGGGGCATATAAATTCCGTTCAAATTCCTCATGGGTGATTCCATCGGCTTCCAAGTCTCCTTCCCTCACCTTTTTTGCAATTCTTTGAACGGCGTTTAAAATCTCCTCTCTTCCGCCATATGACAATGCCAAAATTAACTGCATCCCCTCAAGGGACTCAGTTTTTTTCTCACATTCAGCCAGCATCCCTCTCACCGAAGAGGGAAGTTTAGTGAGGTCTCCGATAGACCTAAGCCTTATTCCGTTTGATAATAATTTCTCAAGCTCGCTTCGCAAATAGACTTCCAACAGACGCATTAAGGACGAGACTTCATCGACAGGACGCTTCCAATTTTCGGTGGAAAAAGTAAACAGCGTAAGGTATTTGACTCCTATCTTTCTACATTCCTCTACCACCATATGAACTGTCTTTGCACCTGCTCTGTGGCCTTCAATCCTTGGTAAGTGCCTGCTTTGAGCCCAGCGACCATTGCCATCCATAATTATGGCTATATGTCTTGGCACTTTTTGCGAACTGTTTTGTTCTAGGTCATCAAGTATTAAAGAGGATGGCATGATTAAAACTCACACTTCCATCATCTCTTTTTCTTTAACAGATACTAGTTTGTCGACCTCTGCCGTAAATCGGTCTGTTATTTTCTGAGCATCTTCCTGAGCTTTATGGAAATCGTCCTCTGGAATTTCCTTTTTGTCTTTTGCCTTCTTCAAGAGATCGAGGCAATCCCTTCGAAGGTTTCGAATTGTAATTTTGGTTTCTTCACCGATTTTATGTAAATTTTTAACCAACTCTTTGCGCCGTTCTTCAGTCAATGCTGGAACTACGAGTCTAATCAATTGCCCGTCTCTTTGAGGATTGAGACCAATATTGGACGCGAGGATAGCTTTTTCTATAGCTTCAACAGCTCCCTTGTCATAAACCTGTATCGTCAAAAGTCTCGCTTCGGGTGCATTAATCAAACCAAGCTGATTTAAGTGCATGGATGACCCATAATAGTCAACCATGATGCCTTCCAGAAGCCCAACACTAGCGCGCCCTGTCCGCAATCCACTAAGCTCTTTTTTAAAATGTTCAATAGCCTTTTGTGACCTTTGCTCAAAATCTTTGGTTTCGTTTGTCATAGACAATCCACAAAAATTACCTCTAAGTTCACAACACTAAT
>JAAZON010000067.1 GCA_012797725.1 SAR324 cluster bacterium
TCTTACGCTTATGGCCCGTGCTGCGAGAACATATACGATGATAATGGAAATCCTACTAATGAAATGTGGATATGCAAATGTCCTGATGGTCCTGGATATATCGGCCATTGCAATCAAAGACTGAGTTCTCTTAATCCGACGTGCGGAGGCTTTTATCCAAAAGCTCCGGCTGGGTCATGCTATATAGGCTTGGAGTGTGCTAATGACCCTGAGAATAGTTTCAAGAACGAGGGCTATCGAAGTGGTAAATGTGGCGGAACGGTTGTTACCTGCCCTGCAGATAATTCCTGTCTTAACGGAACTACTTCTTGCTCAGACCCTCGTATCTGTGACATTCCAGAAGCAGCAGGCGGGGGAACCCATTCATGTGTCTTTCCAGGCTTGGATCTTTGTCGGTTTGAAACTAAGCCGGGCGAGCCAATAAGACCCATAACTGATGGTAGAGTATTTGGTTGTCCTGAATCAGGCTCAGATTGTAAAACGAAGGATGGGAAAGACGGATTTATAAAATGCGTTGAGAAGCCATGCTGGTGTCAGGGATGTATCAATGCTTTGAACATAGTATGCAAAGTAACCTGTGAGCCGATTGAATCGACGCCGACTCCAACTCCGACATCGATAAGTACCGTAACGACCACACCTCAAGCAACTGCTACGGTAACGAGCACGCCCATTTATGAAGCTACCGTTACCCCAACTCCGACCGTGACGCCGACAATCACCCCGACGCAATGTGAAGGAGATAGTTGCTCACCATGTACTCCTGAAAATTGCAAACCGGGATGTGCCAACTATCATGATGGTTGTAAAGGTGGCAGTGGTGATGATGCGCCAAAGGCATTTTTAGTAGGCTAGAGTTTGGGACTTTAAGGGAAACTCCTCGAATAGAAACTTACGGATTTATTCGTAATATAGACAATACGCCAAAATTCCTGTCCCCATGAAGGAAGATTTTCTCGGCCAAGTGGGCTTGTCCTACGTAGTGTTGGCGAAGCAGTAGTAGGCTTGGACCTCCACTGCGTTTGAATATATGGAGGGCTAAGCTCCTGCTCGGCCGAGGACACGCCCTTTAAAAACGGATAAGAATTTTGGCAGACAGTCTAGTAGGGTCAACAAATTCAGTATAAGTTTACAAAATCAGGAACATGTCACCTTAGGTCCGTAGTAGATGGGGTAATTTTGGGTATTGCCGTGACCCCATTTGAACAACTAACATCGAAGGAATATTTTATTTGTTATTTGGAGCTTAAAAAATGCGCTTACGCAATGTTCTTTTATTGTTTGTGTGCTCAACATTTTTTACGATGCAATTTACTTCTTTGGGAGTGGAAACTGCACAAGCGGCAGCATCGAAAAAGCGAGTTGCTACCAGGCTGAGTCCAGCAAAGAAATTAAAAAAGGTTTGTCCTCGGATTACGAATTTGTCAGGCCTTCTTATCAAGACAACGGCGGGAGGTCATATTCCGAAATCCGATCCACGATACAGTGGTTTTAGTATTATTTGTGGAAGCCACTGCGTCCCTTTCCCTGCAACTGTCTACCATTGTGACGGATCAGTGGCCTTCAAGATGGGCTACTATGGACGTTGGGACGGTAACGGCAAATCTCGCGGCTATTGTGGCGCAGGAGGGCAGGGCGGATGCCCTACTTCTTACGTAAGATCTAAAAACAGATCCCTTCGTTGCAATGGGGCTGTATATCTTGCCCAAGGTGGAGGAAGGTGCATGCGATTCAATATAAACTCTAATAGGAGTGGAGGAGTGTAGTAGTTTAAGTTGTGAGAGGGAACTTGGATCCGGGAAGAGAAGTCCGGGTAATTTGGGTTCGGCCCCGCACTTTGGCCAATTACGTCTAGAGTGGACAAGGTATCATTAAAGTATCGGATAACCCCAGCATGTTGCCCATCACCATTACGTTTGGGGAATGCCCATCTTCTGGGCAATAGGGAAATGGACGTGCAATATTCACCTCAAAAGAAGTCGTGGGAGGATTTCCGGGTTCTCGCCTACAGCATGTTTGATCTGGATCGCAGCCCATAGAAGTCCAAGTTCCGCAATCAGGAGTCATAGGACCGCTATCTGTAATCAGATTTATTAGGGAACCTACTGGGCCATGCGCTATGCCCGTTACTTTAGCAGTCTCATAAGCTCCATTATCACAATAGCCGTATGGCATAGTAAGATAGCAAGTGCCGAATATATTGAAAGAGGTGTCGCACAGTGGTTGCGCCAGCGCGTTGGTTACTTCACTTAAGACCTCAAACCATTTATTTTCAGCGCCATCGGCAGCAGCTGTCTCGATCACAATTCCATCCACGCCCTCTAGTCTTAAGTCCACGTGCATTTGAGAGTCTCTAAACGTAACTTCGCCGTGAATTAGCTGTCCCGGCCCTCTGTAAATATCGTCCGGGCAGTTCGTTTTTTCGCCATACTTCTCTTTGCACAGCTCGAGGTAAATAAAACGGGCTGAGAGGTTAATAGGAACCAGATTCACCATAGCAAAGTTCCCTTCTTGCTTTATGCAAGTGCTGGCCATGAGCTCTGTGATAACGCTGGCCCAAGAAGCTCCACTTGTACTAGAGCCACTTACATAAATTCCATCAGCAGGAACTCCAATTTGATATAAATTGTTCTCCGGAGGCATATACTTAATCTGCGTTCTGCGTTTTTGTTTTTTTAATTTTATTTTGAGAGCATTCTTCATCGGTATTCCAGGTGCAAGCAAGGTGCTATGCCCAGTCAGGTAAGTTTTTCCCTTAAGTGTAAACCAGAATACAGACGCGAGAGATGCTTCTGTTGGAGCTAGAAGTGTAAAGTTCTTTCCGCGCGGAATTACCTTGCTTGAGATTATCGCATTATTGCTAAGCCGCACGGTTGAGACGAAAAGTACTGTGTCTTTTGGTGCCCTTTTTTGGAATGCCCGATAGGGCGGTTTTTTTCAGCATAAGCAGAAGTAATTGGGGAATAAACAACAAGCTAGAACAAGCGAAAGGATGAACTTCATATACTCTGCTCCCTGATATTGATTCGTAAAAAGTGCAATAGGCATTAGATACGACGCGTAAATGGGCGAGTTTTTGCATTATCGTCTGGATTTCTTTCACTAACAAGAGTCTTTGCAGAGCAGAGACCCCGCTTGAACTATACTCATCCTTCTTAATAAGCAAATCCACGTCAGCCTATCTAACGAGATTAAGTTGGTGGAAATGATATACATTGACATTGAGCAAGACAAAGCGCAGGTTCTTAAAACCCATTTTAGACTTCAGGTGGTGTAACGGAAGTAGTCGAGCGGGCAGTTTGGAATAGTGACCCTGTACCGATTCGTATCGGTCTGGGAAGGACCGCCAATTGACGTTAATGAAGCGATAAAGTTCATCACTCGTCATATGGACAGAGAGCCTGTGTCGTTGCAAAAACTTTCCATCGAAGATGATATGGTTTCGTGCCTCAGCGATGAGAGCACTAAGATAAAGCTTGATGCCTTTGAGTTTCTCGCCAGACTTAGTGCCCAGATTCTAGACAAATGGGAATCTCTCGTTCGCTACTTCAGAATCTATTCTCATTGATATGGCGAAGAAGAAAAGAAACAGCAGGCAAGATTTGCTCAAGAAACTAATACTGACTCCACAATTTCCATAGTCAATGAGCCTGCATCGAAAGCATCTAGAGCTTGGCTGAAAAGGGGAACAAGCGAAACGCAGGATTGACAGCTTGCATAAAGCTATTTAAGAGGTCGACCTGCTGCTCTTGTGCCCCCTTCGACTGCGCTCAGGGCAGGCAAAGTGTAAATCCCAGATGAAAGTAGTTACCTTCATTACTGACTCGAAAGAGCTTGTCGCCATTTCAAAGTCTCTCGGGATTACTCCTTTCAAAAAAACTCAAGAAGGTCAGCGCCTCAGCCTGCAGCAAAATCCGTTTATAAGCTATTTATAGATGATGCACTTCCAAACTGACCATTTCTTTTAACCCTGTTTTCTCCGGCGCCTTCACCCCCAAATATCCACACCCCTGCTAATCTTCCCTGACATTGGGAAACACAAAAAAAGGTACTGACCACGTTGTGTCATAGCACCAAGCAGCCTAAAAGCGGTGGAGGACTGCCTAGAAAAATTTCTCATTACTTCACCATATTTGAAGCTTACACTTTGATTTGATTATCTGTCATCCGCTGAATTTAACATATCTTCAGTGTGTATCTCTCCGCTTTCCACTCCCACAAAAATCCACTTTCTGGCAGCTTCATTAGGGAAAATGTAATAAGCTTCCGGAGCAGCGACCGGTCCAAGGGGTTTTCTTATAGTGACATTCAAGAAGGGCTCTGGAAAACCTGCATCATGCATGATCCTTACAGCTGCATCCATAGAGATGCCCAGCGGGGAAGGGACAAATTCCTCTTCAAGCCATACATCTTCAACATAATCAAGTGCGTTAAATACACCATTTTCCCAACGAAGAACGATGGTGCCAGCGCA
>JAAZON010000068.1 GCA_012797725.1 SAR324 cluster bacterium
ACGCTAATGTGGGTGGGTTACTAATGGCATCCGGCATCCCTTATGACAGCAAGAAGGCTAGAGCACTAATTGCTGGAGTCTCAGCTCTAATGACCGGAATTTCCTATAAAACATCCGCTGAATTAGCAGCACAACTTGGAGCATTTAAAGGCTTTGAAAAAAACAGAAATGACATGCTTCGAGTCATTCGGAATCATAGAAGAGCAGCATACGGGGAAAGTGAAGGATACGAAGGCCTTTCTGTAAGGCCGGTACCTTTCTCTGTGGAAAGTTGCTCCGATACAGCATTGGTTGAAGCAGCAAAGAAGGCGTGGGATGAGGCTCTAGAACTGGGTGAAAGAAATGGCTACCGAAATGCCCAAACAACATGTATCGCACCTACAGGCACTATTGGCCTCATAATGGATTGTGACACCACTGGCATCGAGCCCGACTTTGCATTAGTAAAATTCAAGAAGCTTGCCGGAGGTGGTTATTTCAAAATAATCAATCAGCAAGTGCCTATGGCCTTGAGGCAACTTGGTTACAACGAAGACCAGATTAAAGATATCTGCTCTTATGCTGTTGGCCAGGGAACATTATTAAATGCCCCACGCATTAATCACCAGACTCTGAGACAAAAAGGCTTTACAGAAGAAGCTCTTTCCAACTTGGAACTTGGATTGATGAAGGCTTTTGACATTAAGTTTGCATTTAATACATGGACTTTGGGTGAGGAGTTCTGCCTGAAACATCTTGGGTTCACAGAAGATCAACTGCACGATCCTAAGTTTGACATGCTATCAGCTCTTGGTTTTAGTAAAGCAGACATAGACCTAGCTAACGACTATTGCTGTGGGACTATGATGCTGGAAGGCGCTCCTCATATGAGAGAAGAACATCTGTCGGTATTTGATTGCGCTAACCCTTGTGGAAAGAATGGAAAGAGATATCTGTCTGCCGAGAGTCACATTCATATGATGGCAGCAGCACAACCATTCATATCAGGCGCTATCTCAAAAACGATTAACATGCCAAATTCTGCGACAGTGAAAGATGTTCTTGATGCGTATATGCTTTCTTGGAAGTTGGGGTTGAAAGCAAACGCCATCTATCGGGATAACTCCAAGTTATCGCAACCGTTAAGCGCATCCATGATTGATGAGAATGAGCTATTTGAAGATACTCCGAGAACACAAGATCCTGCCGTAATAGCAGAGAAAGTAGTTACACAGTTTGTATCTGGCTTGCGTCGTAAACTGCCAGCTCGTAGAACAGGTTATACTCAAAAAGCTATAATTGGTGGGCATAAGGTATATTTAAGAACCGGTGAATATCAAGATGGTGCATTAGGTGAAATTTTCATAGACATGCATAAAGAAGGTGCCGCTTTTAGAAGTATGATGAATAATTTTGCCATCGCAGTGTCAATTGGTCTTCAATACGGCGTTCCTCTTGAGGAATTCGTTGATGCCTTCACGTTTACCCGATTCGAGCCATCTGGGATCGTTCAGGGGAATGAGCTCATTAAAATGGCAACTTCTGTGACTGATTATATTTTCCGTGAACTTGCCATATCTTATCTGGGACGCAATGAATTGGCCCACATTCACCCAGAAGACTTAAGCCCGACAACAGCTTTAAAAGGAAAGACTGAGCAGAAGGATGAAGAACACTATGTGAGCAATGGCTATATGAGAAAGAAGTTGCATGGGAAATTCCCCGCACAGGCTTCGGGCTCTCACATGCCATTCCCTAGTGAATTAGCCACAAATAGCCAAGTCATTACCCTATCTCAAGCAGTTTCATCTGCTGAACAAATGGATCGGGCAGCTCAGATTCGCGAGGCTCGCATACGTGGTTATGAGGGTGATGCATGCAGCGAATGTGGGAATTTTACTCTTGTTAGAAACGGGACTTGTCTAAAGTGCAACACTTGTGGATCCACAAGCGGATGTTCTTAACATAACTTCTCTGTCATCAGGCTTGTTTCCAGAGTTCGTGATTGGGAGACTCGTTGTTTGCTTAACTGTTAGAGTGATCCTCAAAAGTAATGTCCGCAACGCGGTCTTTGCTTTTGAGCGCTCTTGTTGCCGCGCCTTCTATGCCAAGGCTTCGGAGCCCTGATTCTTTGCAAGTCCAAAGAAGCGTTTGCGAAGTCGCAAAGGCGGCAATAAACGACAAGTTGAGCGATACTCACAGCGATAAAAGTCTAAATCCATTGATTATTTTATAGTTCTTGGACCGGTCTAGCCTTATTGTCTGGTCGCTCTTCCGAGTGAGCCCAGCCCCCAGCCTGAGCTGTGGAGGCCAAAGGCTTCCCGGAACAAGTGTCTTGCGGACCTTACCTTTCGGAAATCGCTTCTATGAAGATTATCCCCAAATCAAGCACAAATTAACTCTTGCCCTAAAATGAGTACCTGTATCATCACTCTTTTTTCGCGTTCTTAAGTTCAATAATGAAGTGCAACACTTTCACTAAAGAGCTCTCACTATGACAACAATTTTTGGCAGACAGTCCAAAGTCGATTTGTCGTGGGAAGTATTCAGGACTTGATAATTTGACTAAGGTTTAATTTAAGGTATATTTGAGAAATACAGAACAACAGTTCCAAGGATATTTCGCTTGCAAAAGGAAAAAAGAAGTACTTTGGAGGATTGTTTAATTGCCTTCTTCGAACAGCTATTTGAATCTCTAGAGGATTGAGATCCTTAAGAAGGCATTTGAAATTCAAAAAAGGATGATTTGATATGGGAGACATTGTATTAAGTAGGCGCACAAGGGACTTAGAAGGTCAGCTTGAACAAACGGAAGTTGTATTGCAGGAAATGGCACTCAAAGCCATTTGCGCTTTGTCTGAGCAAGGACAGATTGATGTTCTGGCATACTTAGCCAATGCCCTAAAAGACTGTAAAAATATTAGTGTATCAGCTGAGGTTCTAGATGCCCTTCGCCAGATCATCGGAAATGGGGAAGAAAATGTTGAAAGACGAGCGAATTTTAGCCACTCAGGTGGGTTTTGCAGTTAGAGAATGGCCTTTGGAAATTCCTCCGCAACATGAGGCTATTGATAGACCCTGTTGCGTTACTAAGATACTAGAATCTTGAACCGTTTGGCTAAGAATTTACAACCCTACGTTCAACTTCGTTGTCCTCTGGGGTTCTTATGTCTTTATAGAAATTGCTAAGTTGCCTGCGAAGCAACAAGCGCGAGCGATGAAGGCGTGACTTCACGGCAGGAATGCTGATATTGAGTGCGCGTCCGACTTCACGGCTCGAGAGCCCGTCTATATCCCTCAAAATAAAGACAGACCTGTAATCTGAAGGAAGATTATCTATTGCCTTTGCTAGTGCCATTAGTAATTCAGACTGCAGCGTGCTGTGTTCACCTTCGCTCGAGTTATGACTTCTAACAAATAGGGAATTCTCAAATCCTGGAAGAGCATCTTCCAATAGTACACTTTGTTCTTGGCGTTTCTTCCGAAGTTTCATAAGAGCGCTATTAACTGTTACCCGATAGAGCCAACTTGAAAAAGAAGATTCTCCTTTAAAACCTTCAATCTTGCGAAAGACTGTCACAAATACATCTTGCAGCACTTCTTCAGCGTCATCTGGATTACGTGTCAAACGAAATGCCAAATGATAGGCCTTCTGGCTATAGCGACTAATAATCTCCTCGAAACTCTCGCTCTCTCCTCTCTTGCATCCTGAAATCAATTCCAGATCACTTTTCTTCTCCAACATGGGACCTCCTATTTTGCTCAATTCCATTTGGACAAAATATTTCGCATACTTATTCCAAAGCTTGGAATTGAGACTCCTAGGCGAAGACGTGCGAAAAGCTTGCCAATGAAAAGCGGGGATAGGTACCTTGATTATTTCAATGTTCTTTTGAGGACTTAGTTGCTTTTTTAGGAAGACTTATTTATCTCGTTTAGAATCATCATGAACATTAAGTGTTTAATATTCATACAGAATTATTTTCTGAGAGATCCACAAAAAACTAGTAGATCTCTGTCAAAAAAATGACAAGCAATTGATGTTCTATGTTATTTCAGACGAAGAGTTAAGAACCTAGAACTTTTCTTTCTCTGAACTAATATCATTAAGGGCTTATTCTTTTCTGAACCCTTAATGAATTCTTTAAGAGCTTCAACGCTCTTAATCTTAGTGTCATTAATCTCAACAATTCGATCGTTAACAAGAAATCCAGATTTTTCCCCTATCGATGTGGGAAGAATCTTCGATACTAGCACTTTCTTTGAACTTTCAATCTCACCATGCTTATGAACACGCAGCGGCTTTTCAACAACTCCAATACCCATTTCTTCAATCACAACAAGTTGTTCTTTTTCAGGCTCTTGCTCGTCTTTTTGTTCTTCTATAACCACCTTAAGGTTTATTGTCTTACCTTCACGAATAACTTCCAGATCCACACTCGAGCCAACTTGCGTATCTGCCACAAGCATCGGTAACTGATTATAGTCTTCAATTTTTCTTCCATTGAACTTTGAAATAACGTCCTTACGAAGGAATCCTGCTCGCTTGGCTGGACTACCAGGAATGACATCTGCAACGAGAGCCCCTTCCGGGGAAGGGACACCAAGAACTTGCGCGACATCCTGATCCACTTGCTGTATTATGACACCTAATAACCCCCTGGTTATCTTGCCCTTGTCTCTTAACTCAGGAAGAACACGCTTAACCGTATTTATTGGAACGGCAAATCCAATACCAATATTAAATCCCATTTCGTTTAATGTCCGTCTTCCTGGTGTGAATATTGCAGTGTTTACACCAATTACTTGCCCTCTAATATTGACCAGTGGCCCACCTGAACTCCCCGGATTAATTGAGGCATCAGTTTGTATATATACATCATA
>JAAZON010000069.1 GCA_012797725.1 SAR324 cluster bacterium
ATGACATGCCCCTGCCGCTCCTTGCCTTGGATTATTTCTGAGTATTCCTCCCCTTCTTTGTATTCATAATAGAGCTTGGAAATGGGCGCCTTTCTCCAGTCGATAATTCGTGTATCAGAATTTGATGCGAAGCCTATTTTGTACTCTATACGGCGAGTTCCTCCATGTTCATCGAATTCTTCAAGCTCGATCCTTGCGAAATATGGTTTTTCAATTAGTCTTGAAAGGGTCTTTATGTTGATCCCAAATTGATCTTTAAGCGCGTGTGAAACAGCCTCATCGGAGGCAAGCATTTGTTTGTCTTCGTCTCTTCGAGCTGCAACAAGATTTGATGTCAACTCTCGTGCTCGTACGCTCTCAACCACGAGGCGATCGGAAGAATGTCTGGCCTGCTTTTTTAAAGACTGAAGCACTTCATCCAAGATACGGACTTCTTCTTGAATAATTCCCTCTTCTTCGGGGGATAATTTTGTCATCACAAATCCAAAATACCAGGTAGAACCAAAGAATGTATACCTTTTGATACCCTGTTGAAAAGACCTTTTTACGGGGTTCTCCAGGCAGGAGACTAGGCTGGTATTGAGCCTCTACTTTGATTTATTTTTTTTATGGATTAAGCTAAAGTTTTAAATGTTTTAGGACAGATACATTAACGAATGCGTAACGCTCACAAAATAGATTCACCGACTTTTTTAAGTTCTGAGGAGCTTTTGGAGAGACTTTGCTCAAAAACATTTGCCTATATCTTGGAAGAGGAGATCAGCCTTGGTGATGCAGTGGTGCGAGTAGCACGTGATAATATGTTTGAGTTTTTCAAGATTTTAAAAGAGGAAGCTGAACTTCAATTTAACTCTTTAAGCAGTGTCACATGTGTAGATTGGATGGATTTACGTCCTGATCGTTTTGAGATGATCTATCATGTTTATAGTTTTTTTAATCATTGCCGCCTTAGAGTGAAGATTAATGTGCCAGAACGAAAAGCTGAGGTAGACAGTCTCTGTAGCCTATGGTCTTCGGCTAATTTCATGGAACGTGAAGTCTGGGATATGTATGGGATCTCATTTAAGGGGCACCCGAATTTAAAGAGGATCCTTATGTATGAAGAATTTGTCGGGCACCCTCTTAGAAAAGATTATCCATTACGGGGAAAACAACCGAGAGTTGCTTTACGTCATCCTGAGGTTAGCAATTCTGCTAGAGATATGAGTAGATCTCCACTTGTTCAAATCAAAACACTCAAAAACACACAAGAGAGTATCTAGTCTATGGCCAGAGAAGGAAGGGAGCAGGTACTTGGGAGCGATCTTGGTCTAGGCGGTATCGCTACAAATCTGAAATCACATCAAGTGGGTGACGATCTTCATGGTGAAACTACTGTGTTAAGCATAGGGCCCTCCCATCCAGCTACCCATGGCACTGTTCGCATCGAGGTGGAACTCTTGGGCGAAAAGATTTTGGATGCAGATGTCGAAGTTGGGTATCTACATCGTGGTTTCGAGAAAATGTGTGAGAACGTCGACTACAATCAAGTGATTCCTTATACAGATCGATTAAATTATGTATCACCTATCATTAATAA
>JAAZON010000070.1 GCA_012797725.1 SAR324 cluster bacterium
CCCAATTGCTGGTTTGGCCCTTTGCACATGCATTTCCTTTTTTAGTGGCTGCGACACTCCAGCTCACGGTCCTGATAAAACTCTAGCAGGTGCAACCCTTGGAGGAGGCTGGGGTGCTGGCGCTGGGGCTATCATTGGAAATCAAGTTTCCAATGTTGGCGCAGGAACAGCAATTGGTGCAGGGTTTGGTGTTGCAGCTGGTGCCTTAAGTGGCGCAGCTTACGATCTGATTGAATCTGACATGAAGCAACAAGAGGGGGAACTTGCCCAACTTCGAGCACAAAATCTTGCTAATGGCGCACAGCTCCAAAATCTTCAGACTACCCTGGACAGGCTCGCTAGCAGCCCAGGAGGCTTTGGAATCTTTCAGGTTTTCTTTGACGTAGATGTTACATCGTTAAAGTCTGGGGCCATTGCCAACCTGGAAGTCATCGCAGAGTCCATAAAAGGAGATCCTCACGCAACACAAGTTATGGTAGTAGGACATGCGGATGACAGCGGCTCTCCTGAATATAATCAACAATTATCCGAGGCACGCGCAAGAGAAGTCTCCTCTTACCTGATGCGCCGTGGCATAAGCCGAGATCAGATAAAAGTCAAAGGAGTCGGAAGCAGCAACCCCATTGCTTCCAATTCTTCTCCGGTTGGCCGACAACTCAATAGAAGAGTTGACATTTATATTGGCAAGGAATGATTTCCTGATACGCATAAAGTTTTCGCATTAGCTCATAATTCGATTTTACCGAAGGCTAGACAATCCGCCAAAATTCCTGCCCTTGAGTTCAACATTAAAGTGCGGACGTAGTGAGGAAATATTTCAGAGTAACAGGGATTTTGTCGTGTTGTCTCAGTTCATTTTCTTAATGCCGTGCATATTGGATGTATCTAAAGCAAGTGAAAGTGCCTATAGGAGGAAATACCAATACGGCATAGCATACAACTCATGCATGGGACTCGCATTGTTGGCTAATGCCATAAATTGCACACGATATGAAGACGGGGCTCTAGTCAGGGTTGTTTTGATGATTAGTGTCGTAGTGAGAAAAGGCCTACTAATCAAAGGAATGGGCAATGAAACGAAAACTACAATTGATTTTGCTACCATATTGGCACTTTGCTTAATTGGATTATTTGATGCACATGCCATTAGTCCTTGTCTATATTTCAATGTGAGAGTGAGACAAGTTTCAGCCACTCAAGCCCAAGTGTCCTAGAAATGCGTTTCGGGCTTAAAGGCCTCAAGGATGAATCTCTCCATTCAACGGACGCCTTATTTGCTTGAAGAGCCCAAGGAGGTAGTAACCGTGAAGAATATTCCACTATCGGGGTCGATCATCGACACCTTGCCGCAAGCTGATCAGGTATATCATTACAACACTGAAGTTGAAGTTAATAGATTATATTGTCAGTCTCGATGTTATCCTCTTGCCTTTGGAAACGTGACATTTCGTCCAGGGCGAGGAAATGCAGCTTTATATCCAGGACTAACCTATTGTCCACCTGAATTTGTAAAAGAGGGAATCCGGCTTATCAACTCAAAACGGAGCAAGAGCCGAAGACTTAAGGTTTACGGGAAACTTCGTTGGGCAGCTCAAGCTCATGCTGCAGAGATGGCATATTTATACTCGCCTTCATACTTTGGCTATATAGAGCGCATCCAAGAAACGGGTTATACGCCTCACAGTCTTATTACAGGAATTGACTTCAGGCAGGAAACGCCAGAGAATTAGTTGTTGCCGATTGGATGTCTGATCCAAGCATACGTAATGGAATCCGTGCACCTACCAGTATGACTATAGGACTTGCATGTGCAATTGACCAAGCAACAGGTGTTAAGTAGTGGGCAATGGGAATTGGCCAACGATAGAAGGCTGCACTTTTAACATATTTTCTGCGTTAATTATATTCACAATCAATTTCTACAAAAGCTAAGGATGCTTTAATTTGAAGCGACCATTTATATTCCTCATTTTTGAATGATTTAAACCAGACGGCAGTGACCCCACTTGCAGAAAAAAAATAAGCCGCATTGAAGATCCTTGGTTCCTAACAAATTCAACAAGTTATAGCGAATTAGCCAAGCAAAACAAAAATCTTCCTAATTGCTATGCTACTTCTTATCAGAAGCGCCCATATCATTTAATGAAAGAATACGTAGTATTCTACTTTGGTGGTATTTAAGCATTTGGTAGTTTAAAGATTAACAATGAGCACTGAAACGCTACCCCTAAAGCAGCCTGGCAATGCTCCAGAAATTCCCGCTTCCAGTGGGAGCGCAAAATTTGGGTCTTTAGATAAGAGAACAGCTCAAGAGGAAATCAAGAAATCAAAAGCCGCAAACAAGTTGGCTACATATTTTAACAAGATTCTTGAGCAATATTTTGAGAACCCCACAGATATCAAGCTTGCGCTTAAGGAAGTTCCAGATCTACAAGTAAACATTGCTCATGTTCTGAAAAATCATAAATTGAACGATGCTCAAAAAGCTCAATTGATAGCGAAATTTATTAACGAGCGTCTTGGGGTCGAAGTTGCAGTTTTAAAGCCTAGAGATGCTAGTAGGGTGCAAGGGACGCATCCAATACCAGAAGAACACAAACAAGAGACAGATCCCGATGTAGAGATCCATCAATCCAAATACGCAGGCTCCCTTCCTTACCTAGCTCATACATCACGATTTGAGGTCAATTATCCTTTGCAAAGGTTGTCGCTAAGAGAGGAAAAACCTGGTTCTTTGTTTAAAATTGCCCAGGAATCAGGAATTGCCTAAGACTGCCAAGGCTAGGTGATTAAATTCAGAAAAAAACCGATGCACTTGTAGTTTTCATAAAAACTGTTATCTATATGTTTCTCGCAAACTTGGATGCACGGTGGCAAGGGCGCACTAGACTCTAACTGCGCCGACAAAGATTTACGAAGTAAGACAG
>JAAZON010000071.1 GCA_012797725.1 SAR324 cluster bacterium
AAGCATTTTTCTGAATCACATGATACAAGTGTCTCTAGAGACTACATAATAATAATTAATGTTGTTTGGGCGTAAGTGTTCAGCTGGGTTTCTAAGACCCGGTCAGCACCGTCATTGCGAGGACACGAGAGTACCCGTGGCAATCTGTAAGTCTAGATTGCCACGCCGTTGCGGGCTCGCAATGATTTGAACGCTTACTTTTGGGCAGGTGGAACTTGGATTATGTCTAGTAGAATAACTTTCCTTCTTTATTGTGTTCTTAGTTTCCTACCAATCACTGGCTTTGCAGCTTCTGATGGCTTGCTAAGCAACACCAAGAGCTCTGCCACTAGTCGTATACTTCTAATTATCCCCCAAGCTCTAAGCCCCGTATACGATACCAAGCTTTCCAATAATTCAACCACCCTTGTCTCCAATCTTTGTTCGGGTTCCACCCTTTATTCTTACGAAAACAGGCAATTAGGGGGAGAAAATTCTTCCTATGTTATCAAAGAAAAGGGTGATTTTTGCAGCCAAAAAGAGAAAGTATCCACTGGATTATTGTTGATTAGCCCTACCCCTTAAATCCTTATTCGACAGACTCAGCTATCCATCTGTCCAGACAAGCTTCCTACTGCCCTAAACGAGTTTTAAGGCAACTTTCGATTTAAGTTGGTATAATATATGCTTAAAGAGTGATTGTCATAATGAAGCTACTCGGAAATAAAATGAGGCAGCGTTCTAGAATGAAAGATTTATTTTCATACAGATTGCTTTCCTTTCTTTTTAGCATGCACATACTAATGCTCTTTCCGTTTACAGTGGCTGCTCAGAGCGTTACCGTTTCCCTTACTATTCCAACTCAACAGCAAATCTTTGATGTGAGTGACATAGATTTTGGAAGTTATACTGGCAGTGGCAACCCATCAGAAAAAAGGTCTGTATGTATTCGCAATAATACCGCTACTGGGTACTATAACATTTCAGCAAAAGGCAGTGGCACCTCGGATGCTTTTACAGTAACTAATGGATCAAACCCCATAGCCTATAAAGTGTATTGGTATGACAACAACGATTCTAGAAAAGACACCATTAGCAGCCCTAATTCAACATTAAGCAATCGGATCGGCGCTACAATCGCAGAAACTTGCTCTTCTGGTAATGCCTCTATTGAAATTGAATTTCAAAAAAGTGCTTTAATGCAAGCTCCAGCAGGTTATTACTCGGGCACTATTCATTTAATGTTAAGCCCACCTAGCTCATAAAGAATTTTTTCGTAATATAACTTCAATCTCTGCCTTCATCGAAGGATCTCTTGCAATGCACGCTTCAAAGCTCCTTTTTGCCTCTTCCCTTCTGTTGAGAGCTAAAAGCGACATTGCTAGATTAAAATGAGCAATTGCAGCATCTGCATTTATTTCAGTAGATTTCTTAAGCAACCTTACAGCCTCTTCGTAATTTTTCTTTTTGTACAAAAGAGTTCCCAATCCATTTAAAGCCGAACTGTCTCTTGGTGAGAGCGCTAGAGCTTTATAATAGGCATTTTGAGCTTCTTCATTTCTACCAGAGGCTAGGAGTGCATTTGCCAAAACAAGAAAGGCATCAGCCTCTTGATCCGTAATTTCCAAAGCAATTTCTGCTTCTCGAAGAGCCTGGGCAATTTTGCCAAGATTTAAGTATAAAGCTGAAAGGTTAATTCTACCCTTGCGATTGTTGGGATTTAGCTTAACCGCGTATTCTAAGTGCTCAAGAGCCTGCTTGAATTTGCCAGTTTTAAAATAAAGGGCTG
>JAAZON010000072.1 GCA_012797725.1 SAR324 cluster bacterium
ATAACTATACCCTGTTCATTGAATTGAAAAACATTTGCACGGACATTCGTTGCCTTAAGGCCCAGGAGTTCAACGACGGGACTAACGTATTCAACAAAACCTCCCGTAACAATGTAAATATCATCTGCATGTGTTTGAAGAAAATTCTTATGCTCCAAAAAAGATGGAGTGATTTCTTTCTTGAGAACATCCACAAGCTCATCAATATCCGAGCGTTTGATTTCGAGAAGCGCAATACGCCGCTTCAAAGACTCCGAGAAGGAGAGTCCTCCTTCCATGCCAGAGGCGGTGATCTCTCTGACTTCAGAGAGTCGCTTCTCGCGATCTGAGCAATTTCTAAGGGCTATTTCCGCCAGAATATCTAAGGATTCAACTTGAATCAGCGTGCTGTCAAAATCGATAATGAAAAACCTACGCATCTCAATTAATGAATAAGCTAGGAAAATATATACCTACACACAAAGGACTCGAGTGCCCCAAGAAAAGCAAACTGAACATGCAAAGCTCTCAACAACTCGAGAACTTCACGTCTCAAAGTGAAGGGTTGCTAGGAAAATCGCGATCCATGACGGTCTTTCGCCCGTCATTTTTGGCATTCTCAATCGCAGTATCACACCACTTCCTAACAAGATCGGATAGAATTGGAACAACACTGGCCGAAGTATTCATCCCGGCTTTTTCACGTACATAGCTTTTAAGTTTTGACACGACAACCAAGGTATTCTCTTTATTCTCATTCTCACTCATTTCTCTAACTCCCTAAGAATCGAAAATTGAAGTCTGCTATATCAAACCAGCAAAAAGACATTGCTTAAGCTTAACTCAAGTTCATACGAACAAATACAGTAAGACCCTTTTCTAACATTCTTTTCTTTGATTTCATAACAAAATTAAGCATAGATGAGCAAATACATTGTTTTACTTATCACAAACTCCTGATTTCACATTGTTTATCAGAGGCCAGTATAGAGACAGGCGAGACTTTCTCCTTAAGAAAATATTAGTATTGTACCTCGATAAAAAAAGGCATTGAACCCCTTGTTGTCAGGGTGTTCAATGCCAAAATTTAGATTTTCTGGGAAATGCTCCTTATTAGAGCAAGCCTGCAAGTGACTCAAGTGAGGTCTGGCTAATCTTAATCTCTGGCTTGTCCTCTTCCTGTTGCCCTTCGACTGTTATGCGGCGATTTGCATACTCCGCCACACCTGAGCCTGCTGGAATGAGACGCCCCATTATGACGTTTTCTTTGAGTCCTCGTAGATAATCCACCTTACCACACACGGCTGCTTCCGTAAGAACCTTAGTGGTCTCTTGGAAGCTTGCAGCGGAGATAAATGACTCTGTTGAGAGTGAAGCCTTTGTAATACCAAGCAGCAGTGGTTCATAAGTGGCAGGTTTCCCTCCCCTCGCTTGAACCTTCTGATTCTCGCGAATTACTTTATACTTCTCTACGCTATCGCTAACAAGAAAGTCCGTGTCCCCTGCATCTACAATGACGACTCTCTTTAGCATCTGCCGAACAATCACTTCGATGTGTTTATCGTTGATTCGCACACCTTGAAGTCTGTATATTTCCTGAACCTCATTCACAAGATACGCAGCTAACTGATTTACACCTTCAATACGCAAGATATCATGCGGATTAACAGAACCGTCGGTTAAAGCCTCTCCGGCCCTAACCCTGTCGCCTTTCTGAACATTGATGTGTTTATTCTTTGCAATGAGGTATTCAACCGGCTCTCCCGCATCCGCATTTATTATAATGCGACGCTTACCTCTAAGATCCTCGCCGAAGTCAACAGATCCGTCAACTTCAGCAATAACTGCTGGATCCTTCGGCCTTCGAGCCTCGAAGAGCTCCACCACTCTCGGCAAACCACCTGTGATATCTTTGGTCTTTGTCGTCGCGCGCTCTCGTTTGGCAATAACAGTTCCGGCATCAATATCGGAATTGTGCTGCACCACAACACGTACGCCAACTGGAAGATTATATACCTTCGTCTCGCCATTCTCACCGTAAACAACAATTCGAGGCCTCCAATCAGCATTCTTATCCTTAGCCTGAACAACTTCGTTCTCTACGAAACCAGTA
>JAAZON010000073.1 GCA_012797725.1 SAR324 cluster bacterium
CTGTATTTCCGCCCTGGTGGATCACAAAGTGGCAAGTCATTATTTAATATCTCGCAACGGCGATATTTATGCTCTAGTTGAAGAAGGAAAACGCGCATGGCACGCAGGCGAAAGTCAAATGTGTTTTGAAGATGACACTCGCTGCATGGTAAACGACTTCAGCATAGGCATCGAGTTGATTGCTACCGAAACTTCGGGTTTTACCGATGCACAATACAAGTCTTTGAGCGAGCTCATTAATAACATAATTGAACGCCACCCTATATGTTCCATAGTTGGCCATGAAAACATTGCCCCAGCCAGAAAAACAGATCCTGGCCAGTTTTTTGATTGGCAATATTTAAAAGAGCAGCTCAGTCAATTAGGGATGGTGATAAATATGATCCGCTTCCCTTCCTTGGCTTGCTAGGTTAAGCTTCTATTCTATTATGTTTGACGCAACATCATTCCTCAAGATTTATGCTGCAAAGCGAGCTTATGAACATCGCCGACTCGTGCCAGATCGATGTCAAGAGGCACAATTGAAGTGGCTTTGTGGCAGAGCCTCTGGAACTGTTTTTGGAAAGCAACATGGATTGGGGGCAATCAGATCTGTCGAGGATTATCAAAAAGCCGTGCCAATTCGCTCTTATGAGGAATTCTGGCATGAATATTTTAAAGGAACCTTTCCAAGGCTTGAAAACATTCTTTGGCCTGGACTCATAAAGCTTTATGCTGTTAGCTCGGGTACTAGTTCTGCTTCGACAAAATATCTTCCAATTAGCCCTGAAATGCTCCAGTCCAACAAGAAAGCTGCATTGGATCTTTTAGTATACCATCTACAAAATTTTCCAGGCTCTAAAATCTTTGGGGGAAGAAACTTTTTTCTTGGAGGAAGCGCCGAGCTGGTTGAAGAAGCTCCCGGCATCTTCAGTGGAGATTTAAGCGGCATCGTGGCAAAAACTCTCCCATTTTGGGTTAAGCCTTGGTACTACCCACCGCTAGAATTAGCGCTAATAAAAAACTGGGAAGAAAAGATGGAGGTTTTTGCAAAAAATTGTCCATTAGACAGCATACGCCTTCTAAGCGGGGTTCCCAGTTGGATTCTTATTTTTCTCGATTACATCAAAAAGAGCTTCCCTTCTCGTGGTACTCACCTAAAAGACTTCTTTCCAAACCTTGAAATTTTAGTACATGGAGGCGTCAATTTTGCTCCTTACTTACAGCAGTTACAAGAGCTGATGAAAGGAAGCAAAGCCCAACTTCGGGAAACATATCCTGCTAGTGAAGGCTTTATTGCTATTGCTGATAGGGCATACGGCGAAGGGTTGAGGATGAATTTAGATACTGGAATTTTCTATGAATTTGTCCCTATTGAGGAACTTGACTCTCCAAATCCAACCAGACATTGGATTAAGAATGTCGAAAAGGATGTAAATTACGCCTTGATAATGACAACTTGCGCTGGGCTCTGGAGCTACAAGATTGGCGACACTGTGCGTTTTGTCGATTTCAACCCTCCCCGAATACTCGTCACTGGCCGAACTTCCTATATGATGTCTGCTTTTGGAGAACATTTAATCGGAGAGGAAATTGAAACCGCTATCGCTAAGGCTGCTGAGAGCATTGGTGAATCCATAGCGGATTACTCGGTTGGCGCTCTATACCCAACGAACGCTTCTGAGCTGGGGGGGCATCTTTTCATTATTGAGTTCACAAGAAACAATGTCTCCGATGAAGCTATTAAAGATTTCTCAAGATGTTTGGACCAAGAGCTTCAGAGAAATGATGACTACAAAGCCCATCGAGCTGATGGATTTGGGCTTCAAGCCCCATGTGTGAAAATTGTGCCCAAAGGCACCTTCAATGCCTGGATGAAAAGCAGAGGTAAACTGGGTGGACAGAATAAAGTTCCCAGAATAATCAATGACCAAGAGCTATTCACCAATCTACGAAACTTTAGCGAAGTTTAAGCACTGCATTCTGTATGAACCCAGCCTCATTCATTTTTGTTAAAAATTATTGGGGTAGGGTTGATATGATAAAAACTTAAACTGCATAGATGTTTCTGCACTCTGTATCAACAAGTGGTATATCTTTTGTTTGAATAAGCTCATTTGATCTTATTTGCTTGGCGCGTTTATCCACCCACCTGAGCAGGTCTTGATATTTTCGCTTGTCTCTTTCACACTCTGCTTTGGAACGAGTGCATGGGACTCCTGGGCTTCCCCAGCCGGGAATTATTTTTCTAATGCTTTTGTACAATTTATATTGCCTGTCAATTAACGATAACAACTCATTTTTGGCTTTCACATTAATCTTCTCATCGAAACAACATTCATTTACGGTGCATTGAGTAGATGAAGCCGGTATTAATTTAATAGTCTTCAATATACTTTCATAAATAACTTTATTTTGTTTGACCCACTTCTGCTGCTGCGACTTCGAACGAAGCCTGAGTATTGTCTGATAATTTAAATTATAAAACGCCCTTGCCTGATTCTTCA
>JAAZON010000074.1 GCA_012797725.1 SAR324 cluster bacterium
ACTAAGAAGCTTTATGAGGCTCGACAGGATGGACGTCTCGGTCTCGCAACAGTTCCCTACGTGGTCGATCCTCATCCGGATCACTTTAGTCTCTATCGAGGTATTAGTCTTGCAAAGCCGAACCGTAAAGAAGCCGAACTCAGTTCTGGTGTGACAATTGATAGCAAAGAGAAGGCGTTGGAGGCTGCTGTTGTGTTGAGAGAGAAATGGGAGGCGGAGATGATGATGATTACTCTCGGTGATGATGGTTTGATGATTTTGCCTCCAAGGCAGAATAGCGGAATTTTCTTAGATACCGTTGCTCAAGATGTTTTCGATGTAAGTGGGGCAGGAGATACCGTCACAGCAGTTTATGCTGCAGCAATTGCCGCAGGAGCTTCCTATACTTTGGCTGGTGATTTGGCCAATATTGCAGCGGGAATCGTTGTTTCTGAAGTCGGAACCGTTCCTGTAAATTCGAAACGTTTTGCCGCTGAAATTGAACGACTAGGGAGTTAAGCTCGGTCGAGGCAGGGCTTTCTTTGTTTAGGAGTAATAACATCATGAATCAAGTTCGGGCTCTTAGTGTTCAAGAAGCAGCCAGTATTGTTGGGTGCTCTTTTTCAGGAGATGGAAATACAACGCTTTGCGGCATTTGCTCCATCGAGGAGGCAACCGAAGGTGCTTTAACCTTCGCAAGTGATAAATCTTCATCAAATGTTAAAAAGCTGCTTAACGAAACAGCAGCAGCCGCAGTTGTTGTAATGGACTCTCTGAAAGAAGATCTGGGTAATGCTTCAATACCTCTAATTTATGCTAAGGATCCATTTGCTGCAATTGTTACTTTGGTTCCTTACATGTGTTTGATGCCAAATCATCCTAAAGGAATTGATCCGACTGCTAGAATTGATCCTTCTGCGGAAGTTGCTCCCGATGCGTCAGTTGGGGCTTATTGCGTTATTGGAGCAAATGTCAAGATCGACTCAGGTGCGGTACTTTACCCGCATGTGGTTGTTTACGAAGGTGTAAAGATTGGCAAGTGTACAATTATTCATTCTGGGGCCGTTATAAGAGAATTCGTTCAAATTGGATCTAATTCTGTAATTCAAAATGGAGCTGTAATTGGTGGGGATGGTTTTGGGTACATTCCCGATCCTTCAGTGGGTTTAAAATCAGTGCCTCAGGTGGGCAGTGTTGTTCTCTCGGATTCTGTTGACGTGGGAGCAAATACCTGTATTGATAGAGCCGCTCTTGGAACAACAAGAATTGGAACAGGAACTAAAGTCGACAACCTGTGCCAAATTGGCCATAATACATGGATTGGGAATTACAGCATAGTGTGTGGAACATCTGGAATTGGTGGAAGCTGTAAAATTGGTAATAATGTAGTTTTAGGTGGTAACACAGGCATAGGAGATCACCTTAATATATCAGATGGAGTGCGTACCGCAGGTAGAACAGGCGTTACGAGAAATCTGTACGAGAAGACAGATTATGCTGGTTATCCCGCAATGAAAGGGAGAGCTTGGCATCGTTTAAATGTGAAGTTGATGAGAATGGTAGAATCCAAGAATGAACGTCTGAGTGCAGCGCATCATAAGAAAAGCTGATGTTGTGGTGGGAATGTTCTAAATTGCGTATATTTAGTAGCTGTTGATGTATAAAAAAGAGTACAGTCAATTAAAGGGAACAGGGCAATGGGTGGCTTAAGCATTTGGCATTGGCTGGTAGTGGCGGTTGTAATTGTAATTCTCTTTGGTAAGCGCCTTCCGGAACTTGGCACTAGTTTGGGTCAAGCTATTTCAAATTTCAAGAAGGCATATAAAGAAGGACAGGCACTGGATGTAACTCCCAAGCAAGGCGAGTTGGAGAACAAAAAAGAGGATTCAGATTAGAAGAAAGGCGATCTGGCTTGACGCATCATTCTTGCCGATATCTAATTTGCCCAGAAATTATTGACATAAAAAGGGTCTCCCTTAATGTGAAAGTAGATCTAAAACACAGTTGAATGGATGCTATTTCATGCTGATATTCACTTTACAAGTCTAGGATTTGAAGGCGAGTTTTGTATGGCAGAGGGCTGTGCGTTTCTCTCTAGGAGTCGAAATGTCCCGACCCAATTACTGCCGGATTCGCTTACTCCAATAAAATCAACCTTAATAAACTCTTCTATGGTAACATTCTCACTCTTTCCATTTGGGAAGTCGTCCACCAAGGGTACAAATATTCCTGATCTTTGTGAAACTGGGATTTCCTGAAATACTTTAGAAATAGTTCCTCCAAACCCAGTACCTGGGCGGACTTCGCCAAGACTTGCCTCCAGACATGTTGCGCTTAGCATGGCGTTCTCAAAATTTTTTCCACTAGACATATTAATACCCTGTAAGTTCACCTTGCACCAGTTGCCAGAATCTGCTCTTGTTACGCTGAATTCATCACCAATCTGAACAAGGGGACGGCCATTGCCGGGGTTGTTGAACAAATTTTGTTCAAAACCGAAGGGCTTAACGCAATTGTTCGGGGCTTTTGGCACTGTAGCTACTGCAGCTGCTGTGGTTTCTAAGGAGAAAACTCGAATTACTCTAGCAAAGCTAGTTGGAAGTACGTTTGAACTTTGAACATAAACAGCCGTTTGGGTATTGCCCGAACAAGATGGTTTTAACCCAGAACTAACTATCCCGTCACCGCTATTTAGGATGAAATAACTCGGATTTGTAAAGTTTGTTCCATCCCAGCAACCTAATTCCATCCTGTCAATTTCAGAGTCGGGGTTTAATTTATTCAATGACGCGAACTTCCAGGTTTCTCGCTTCAAGTTTGTTGTGCTTTCGTTGCTAACAAAAAATTCCAATGCAGATGCAAGAGCTGCTGCATCGGTTCCCATTTGAAGTCTTCTTTGTTGGAGACGCGCATGCCCAATATCAACAACCAAAGCCGTCAAAGCGCCTAGCAAGACAAGGCAGAATGAGAAGAATACTACGTAAAATCCATTTTCTGAATTGCTTAACTGCTCACGTTGCCCGCTGAATTTAAAATTCATAAGTCATCCAAGCAATGAAGCCTTCTCTATACGATAGGTTCAGGAACTACAGCGTTAGCTCTAATATTCTTATAGCCATTTATATTATTTGGAACTACACCAGGGAAGAAAAGCGGCATCTGATACTCTGCGTTTATTGTAACAATGCGACGCCCTGTCTCAGAGTCTATACTAATTGAAGGGGTGACATTTAAGTTGTTCAACTCAAACGTGGGAACTGCTTTCTCAACGCTATCGGCAATAGCTGACAAACTAGGATTCTTTCCAAGAATGCTGACACTACGGGCGCCAACTGCTACTGCATTTTTCAATGCTATTTCATTTGAAAAGATAAGTGCATATTGAATGAATCCAAAAAGCAAAAGCAAGAATACAGGGAAAATTATAGCTGCCTCAATTAAAGAGGAGCCAGATTGAGAAGTTTTTGTATGAGGTGGTTTCCGCATCTGTCCCATTTGAAATCTCAGTGGTGTTTTATTTCTTTTCATCTTCCAGTTTCATCCGCGCCCTGACTTCTGGCTGCCAGGATGCCTTTTCCTCTGACGCCGGTTCCTCTTGTTTCTCTTCATCCTCAATTTTCAAGTCCTTGACAGGAATTAATTTTCCTTCCGCGAAAACAAATTCTTCCCCATTCAAGGTCACTTTTCCCTGAATTTCTCCGATATCCTTAGACACTATAGGTTTCAGGAGCTTTTCCATGGATATGGTCTCTACAGTTCCGGATTGATTATCCGTGTCTCCTCTTAGGTTCAGGCTTAGTGCCCCTGAGGCCTTTGCTAAGTGAATGCGTTGAGCATCCTTTAAACTCACCAAAAGTGTTATATGACTTGGAAGGGGCTGTCCCATTTGTGTGGCTGTATCTGTCTCAGTGCTTCTCTCGGCGGAAAGTACTTCTGCGTTCTCAACTATTGTGGTGACTAATTTTCGTCCCCGATGCTCTGTTGACCAGACCACATCAACCCTAGCCCCTGGGCGCGCCCAGCCTTCCACTCCGCTTTCTGCGTCTACAGGTATTGAAACAGCTCGAAAACCTTCAGGGATTCTAGAAGTTATAACGTTAATTGGTGATGTCGTTGAGAGTTGTTCCTTGAGTACCACAGTGTCTGCCGATAATTGTGTGCTGGCATATTGATTTCGAATGGATGACAGATCTCGAATCACTTGATCCTCAATTCCATTTATAGGCCTTAGC
>JAAZON010000075.1 GCA_012797725.1 SAR324 cluster bacterium
AAATGAGCAGATAATGAACAAGAAGCAGCAACGAGATCGTAGGCGATGCCTTTAATACCGAGTCCACCAGCAATTCTCTGGCCTTCACCTGGTGTTGTCTGAATTGGGGTTGAAGTATCTCCAAGAATAAGACCTAGCTGCCCCACTTGAAGCCCAGAAGATTCTAGGGCATCTTTGGCTGCCTTCACTCCAAGTGCAGTTGGACTTATGAGTGCTACTTCTTGAGCAGCAAAGGTGTTTGTATTGCCTGTTTCTTCAATATATGAGAGGGGCAGTGAACTTCGACGTGCTTTTATCTTTGCACCAGGAAATAGCTGGGTAAAGTCGTGAGCACCTCTTGTTTTTAGGAGATCTTCGTTATGAATAACCGTGTCAGGATACGCACTTCCAATTCCAATAATATTTAACAAGACTACTTCCTCCGAGAAAAATGCAAACGGAAACTTTTTAGTCAGGCTATTATCATTTCGTGACCTTTGCCTGAAGTATAAGTTTTACCCTAAGTTAATCACAGCGCAAGTTGATGAGTGCCATTTTATAACAGATCCTCTACCATATGTCCCTTTATAGCTTTTTTTTGAAGGATTTCTCGATCTAATGAAGGTGAGGGGCTGAACGTATACAATCCATGAACATTAATTGTAAATACTTAATCCCAATAATGAATTCGGTATTTCCCCATCAAGTGATTCTGGCACTTCAAATTACTATAATCTACAATTAGATTTACATTATGAAACAGGACAAGGTCTCCTATAAAACTTGGGGAGAGGATATTGACGCAGAAGCGCATACCCAAATGCGAAATGCCTGCTCACTTCCAATTTCCTGCTATGCTGCCTTGATGCCCGATGCTCATGTCGGTTACGGGCTTCCCATTGGTGGTGTTTTGGCTACAAGAAATGCTGTAATACCTTACGCAGTTGGGGTAGATATTGCTTGCCGTGTAATGCTTAGCGTTCTAGATATTCCGATTAAAAAGTTCCAGCAAAGCCCTGAAAAATTCTAGAAAGCCTTAGCAGAAGAAACTCGCTTTGGTGTCGGTGCTAAATGGAAGAGTCCAAAGCAACATAATGTAATGGATGAGGATTGGGACTTCGCACCAGTGGTCAAAGGGCTTAAATCTCTAGCATGGTCTCAATTGGGGACAAGTGGATCTGGAAATCATTTTGTTGAGTTTGGACACTTAAGTCTCAAAGAAGACTTAAGTGCCCTTCCAGCGGGAGAGTATGTGGCACTGGTCTCTCATAGCGGTTCAAGGGGGACAGGAAATCAATTAGCAACTCATTACTCAAAAATTGCTAGCTCTTTACATCCTGAACTCCCAAAAGACTTGAAACATCTTGCATGGCTCACACTTGATAAAGATGGCGCTGAATATTGGAGGGCTATGGAACTTATGGGGCGTTACGCCTCTGCAAATCACTATTTAATCCATCAGGCTATCCTAAAGAACTTAGGCGCGGAGTGCCTTTTCTCGGTGGAAAATCACCATAATTTTGCTTGGAAAGAAAAACATTTCGGAGAATCCTTGATTGTCCATAGAAAGGGCGCCACTCCGGCAGAGAAAGGCATGCTTGGTTATATTCCAGGCTCAATGGTGGATCCAGGCTTTATTGTTGAAGGCATCGGGAATGAAGACTCACTAATGTCATGCTCTCATGGAGCGGGTAGAAAATTGTCAAGGAGGGCTGCTTCCAAACAATTCTCACGCAAAATGTTAAATAACTACCTTAAAGAACATGGTGTAACCTTGCTTTCAGCTGGGTTAGACGAAGCTCCTCAAGCCTATAAAAATATCGAACAAGTAATGCGTTCACAAGAAAATCTAGTCCGAATTAAGGCAAGATTTGACCCAAAAATAGTGAAAATGGCTCCTCAAGGCGAACGACCAGAAGATTAACCTTGATATTTATTACTTGTCAGAAATTTTAATGTTAATCTCATGCAAATTCCGAAATTACACTATCGGCAAGAAGAACCCCGGTATTGCTTAAGCAAATCCTGCCTCCTTCTCCTTTAATAAGTTCACCTGTTTTAAGCCTCTCAAGCAGGGGACCATAGTCTTTTTGAAGATCTCTATTAAAAAGCATTTGGTAATCCTCACAAGCCACTCCTCTCATTTTCCGCAGGCCTAAAAAAAAGAATTCGAACCGAGCAGAGCTTTCATCAAGCTTTTCCTTCCAACATAATGCTTGGCCATTGTTGATTATTGAACTGATGTATTTAAGAGGCTCTGTGTAGTTGCTCCAACGCTCTCCAAAGATGCCCTTAGAACCTGGACATTGTCTTATGAAACTGTGTGCCCCTGCGCCAAAACCAAGATAATCGTCTCCATTCCAATAGGCTAGGTTGTGCTTTGATTCTTTTCCTGGTTTTGCATAATTGCTTATTTCGTAGTGAACATATCCTTTACTAGACAAGAGTTCTCTGCCTAGCTCCATCATTGCTGCTGCTTCTTCTTCGGGAGGAAGATTTAACCATCCATTTTTCAAATCACGATAAAACGGCGTGCCATGTTCTATTCCCAATCCATACAAAGAAAAGTGCTCCGGCTGAAGCAAGAGTCCCTGATTCAAGTCAGACGCCCATTCCTCAAAAGTTTGGCCAGGATTTCCATAAATTAAATCCAGGTTTATATTATTAAATCCTGCACTTCTTGCAGCTTGGAAAGACTGCGAAACTTCAACTGGCGTATGTCTTCTTCCGAGCACCTTCAATGAAGTTTCAAAAAAAGATTGAACTCCTAGGCTTAGGCGATTCAAACCAATTTTTTTCAAGTCTTCTAAATAGGAAAGAGGCAATTCCTCCGGGTTTGCCTCCATGCAAATTTCAAGTCCGGCAATCCATGGAAATGCCCACCTTAACTGTTCTAAGACCCTAGAATAAAAATCAGCTGACATTAAAGAGGGAGTGCCACCTCCAAAATAAATGCTCTGAATATGTCTTTGACCCCATTCAGCCTCTTCACTTTTGTTGTTAATTTCTTTTAATAGAGCTTCGAGATAAGTGCTTTCAGGAACAGGTCGCATAACATGCACATTAAAATCACAGTAGGGGCATTTTCTCTTGCAAAAAGGAATATGAATATAAACGGAAAAAGCTTTATTCATTTTTTAATTCAAGGGAATCAGCTTGCATATTAGTCTTCTCTTTTCTTTAAGATTCACAACACAAAGAGAAATAAGCTCTACCTAGCTTTTTCCTTGCGGCGCTGTTTTTTTTGCTCTTGTAAACGGGCTTTTTCTGCATCCGGATTCTTCGAAACTCTCTTGTCTCTCCCTTCTCCATCATCAGAAGCCTCAAGCATTGACCGATGTTGCGTTGCCATATGTCTTTGGCGTGCTTCTCTGCGGCGTTTTTCGGTCTCTATGTGAGCTGCCAGGCTTTGTGGATCAACAAACTCCGTAAGGAAAATCTCTCTTATCACAGCTGCCCTCAGGTCTTTAAGCATTCCCTGAAAAGCAATGAAACCTTCTGATTGATATTCATAAAGAGGATTTTTTTGCCCATAGGCCCTAAGTCCTATAGCATCTCTAAGATCATCCATCTCTTGAAGATGCATATTCCAAAAGCGATCTAAGTTCTCAAGCAAAACACTTTGCTCAAAACTCACAAAATCAAAGCGTCCCCCGCTGAAACCAATATTCATTCCACTTCCAGACGCCAATGTCTCTATTTCCTTCAGTTTAAGCTCTTGTTCTTCAACCCGCTTTTTAAATGCTTCCAACACAAATTCTTTGAGGCAATCAAAGACTCCCTGTTGACTCAAAATCATTTCATCAGGGAACTTGAAATCTTTATTCGTAAGGAACTTAATCCTATCGGCCAGAGAACTTAAATCCCATTCGGTCGCTTTGACATTCTCTTCACAAGTGGCAAGCACCTCTTCTTCGACAACGTCAATCAGCATTTCTGTCAATTCATTGTGAATATCTTCCATGTGAAGGACACGATTGCGAAGGTTATAAATTACCTCGCGCTGTTTACGCATTACATCATCATATTCTAAGAGGTGTTTTCGTTGTTCAAAATGTAGGCGTTCAACTTTGATCTGCGCGTTTTCAATAGTTCGGCTAATTAGCCTTCCATCGATCGCGACGCCTTCTTCCCATCCAAACCTTTGCATAAGGGCTTGAATTTTTTCTCCGCCGAAACGGCGCATAAGATCATCTTCAAGCGCAACATAGAAACGAGATTTCCCGGGGTCTCCTTGACGACCAGAACGGCCACGAAGTTGGTTGTCGATACGTCGAGCTTCGTGCCTTTCAGTGCCGATAATAAAAAGACCGCCTGCCTCAACAACTTTTTTTCTATCCTCCTGGCATATTCTTTTATATTTTTCCAATGCTTTTTGAAATTTAGGATCATCTCGGTCTTTCGTTTTTGCCTCTGAGGCCGCAAGAAATTCCGGGTTTCCACCAAGAACAATATCCGTTCCACGACCTGCCATGTTAGTTGCAATTGTTACCATTCCAGAATGCCCTGCTTGAGCAACTATTTCTGCTTCGCGTTCATGGTGCTTGGCATTGAGAACATTATGTTCAACACCATAGCGACTTAACATTTTTGAAAGTGCTTCACTTTGTTCTATGCTTACGGTACCGACTAAGATCGGCTGACCGGTTTTATTGATTTCAACAATATCTTTTACAACTTGTTCGTATTTTTCTTTTCGAGTCTTAAACACCATATCGGTGCAATCTTCACGGATCATGGGCATGTTGGTTGGAATAATGCTTACATCAAGATTATAGATTTTTTTAAATTCAACCGCTTCTGTATCCGCAGTTCCTGTCATTCCTGCAAGTTTCTTGTACAACCTGAAGTAGTTTTGGAAAGTAATTGTTGCAAGAGTTAGGTTCTCTCGTTCAATTGCCACGCCCTCTTTTGCTTCCACAGCCTGATGCAAACCGTTAGACCAACGCCGGCCTTCCATAAGACGGCCTGTAAATTCATCGACAATAATGACCTTTCCATCTTTAACGACGTAAGCTTTGTCTCGTTCCATCGTGGTATGGGCTCTAAGTCCTTGATTAACATGATGAACTAGCTCGATATATCGAGGATCGTAAAGATTATCGACTCC
>JAAZON010000076.1 GCA_012797725.1 SAR324 cluster bacterium
AAGGCCGGGGCAAGGACTCAAGGAAAGACCAACTAAGATTCTTTTCAATAGCTCGTGGATCACTTAGAGAGTGTCAGGCAATATTGATTCTTGCTAATCTTGAAGACTCTGAAGCTTGGGAGCTTCTTGATAAGACAGCAGCTGAAACTTCATTGCCTAATTAAGAATGCAGTTTGAGCAAAAGAAAGAAGAGCCGGCAGGGAAAATGCTGGCTCTTCTTATTTTCTGCGAATTGCAGTCTGCTTAACTGCTTGTCGGTTGTCTGAGTCTGCCTTAGCGTTTCCGCCAACTGCTTTTCTGGTTCCGCTAACTGTAAATCAGAATCAGGGGGCTATTTGGGCGTCTAAATGATGAACTCAGGAGCTAAGAGCATTGAAGCCAAAGAAAAAGGTAGATCCTAATAATTCAGCTATTATTTAAGCCTATGACATTACTCAAAAACACTTATAAATGCCGAGTCAAAGGCTTAAGCTTTTCCGAATTCTCCTAGGGACATCTGGGCTGAATTTATGGGTGTTGGCATCTGGAGTTATTTATCTTCTACAGAATCTAAATAAAGGCATTTTCTAGGCTACTTTTTCCTGAAATAGCTCATAACATTATGTAAAGAGAGGAGCCAAGCAAGCTAGCGGTTTCTGTTGCTCAAGTTTGATTTAGGATTTAAAAGCCTTTAAAATAAACGTGCTTACTTTGTTCCTGAGCATCTTTGCATTTTGGGCTAATATCTCAAATGGTTGCGAGATCTCTGAGCGCGAGAAATTTTCTATTAATTTAGGAATAAAAAGTGTCGTATACAGCAAGAAGTATGTTTCCCTCTGCCGTTGTAGGAAAAAGTTTTGTACTTAGTATACTCTTTCTAATCCTTGTTATAGCTTTATTTTTCATTCCAGAGATTATTCAGATCCAAGAAAGCCTCTTGAGCGGTGGAAGCGCAAGTCGCAAGGCAGTGTCCGTATCGTCTTACAGTGTTTCTGAGGAAGCTGCCCGACTTAGTGAAATTGAAAAAAATAAGAATCTTTCTTCTCTTGATAAAGTTCTGTCTTTGATTAATTCAGGTTATCTTGAATCCAAAAGTAAAGGCTCAGAAATTACTGATCGTCAGTCAGCGCGAGCACGCTTAAATATCCCTCCGGGGGCCCCAGCTCTTGAAAGCGGGACGGCAGAAGGTGTTGAGCAGGGAGTGACTTGGAAAATAATAAGAAGTTCTGAAGTTTCGAAAGTCTTGAGAAAGGCCAAAGATGACGTAAGGATGTTAGCCAGATCCCTCAGCCCTGATGCCTTTCAATCTCGAGAAGCCCTACTGAATTATCAAAATGGAATTGGATGGCTCCTTGAGGGAGACAAAAGTCCTGTCACTGTTCAGCAGGCTCTGGACTACATAGAACGATTGGATTTAGATGTGACAAGAGCCTTGATTAGGGAGGGAGTTGATAGGGCAGATTATATTCGTTGGAGCAAGATTTCTTTAGGGCCACTCTTTGTAAACAGTAAGGCGAGACGTCTCAGGCAAGAATACTTAAGTCCATTCAATCCTCGTATTACCCTTGCTAGTGTACGGCTGAACATAGGCAAATTTAAAGTGAGATCAGATGGTAGTGTAATTCCACCATCATCATCTTTGCGTGTTGTTGGTTTCATAATGGGAAAAGACACCGAAAAGCTCACACTGCTCCGCAATGGGCATCGGGTTAAAAAGATTTCTTTGCAGCGCAAAGTGGATGATCAAGGGAAAAGAGCCTTTCGCTTTTCAGTATCACCAGCAACAGGTGCGATTACTGTTCAAGCCATTGATGGTGTAAATGCAAGTGTGCAAAAGACCTATAAATTTATTCCTCGTGCATCTTCTTTCCCGAGAACTTCGAACAGGAAAGTGTTGTTGCCGTTTAACAACGTATTGAGCAGCAGAAAATTCGATCTTAAAGAAGTCGACTTGCGTCTTGACCGTTTTTTCCGCGATTCTGTGTCATATGCACCATCTCCTGAACAACAAAGGGCGCAGGCTGAGCGATATCAATTGGTTCCATTTTAAGGTTCCAAGAAATGACGACTAGAGCGGTCCTCAAAAGTAATGTCCGCAAAGCGGACTTTGCTTTTGAGCGCTCTCGTTGCCGCGCCTCCTACGCCAAGGCTTCGGAGCCCCGATTCTGTGCAAGCCCGACGAAGCGGTTGCGAAGTCGGGAAGGCGGCAATCAACGATAACCTAGAGCAATTCCTACAGCGATAAAACACTAAAT
>JAAZON010000005.1 GCA_012797725.1 SAR324 cluster bacterium
AAATGAGATCTCTCCAAGCCACATAAACGACTATGGCAGTTGGGAGGCTCGTTTCCCAGGCAGACCCATCTCAGGATACTGGATTAGTCAAATGCACTGCCCTTGGAAGACTGCTGCCAATTTAATCCAGGAGCGAAAAGACGCTGATGACGACACTTACTTTTTCAACTTTGTACTAGGATTGCCATACCTTGCTGCTGACCAGAAGATTCCAGCCAGCCTCTTTATTCGCAATGTAACTGAAACAAAAGCCGACACCACAGGTGAATATAACGTAATGGGTATTGATACCGGTATGGGAACCGGCAAAGGCAACCATGTCATGATCGGCAATAAGAAAGGGATATTCTGGATTGGCATTCTTCAAGACCACGAAGGCCAAGACCGTTGGAAACAAACTTCAGATTTGATTAAGTTTTTTGATGTCAGGGTGTTCGTGATTGATGGTCAGCCATATACAGCAGAAGCCTTTGAATTGGCTAAGGAATTTCCTTATAGAGTCTACCTGAGCTGGTTCAAAGACGATCCCAAGATGCTTGAGGTTATTCGCTTTTTTGATGAAAAAGAAAATAAAGATGCTGTTTTCGAAGATGAAGTAAAGGTCTTTTCCTCACGCACCAGAATCATGGACGACACAATATCAGCCCTAAGGAGGGGCGACATTAAGTTTGCTGTCCCAGCCAGCAATCCGGCTTTCAAGCTCCTTATTACCCATGCCCAGACTCTGTACGCAAGAACAGTTACAGACAAGTTCGGTCAGGCAAAGCGTGAGTGGGCCAACACCGGACCAAATGATTTCTGGCTATCACTTATTTATTGGCAGATAGCCATGAGAAAAAGACTGAAATATGAACCAAACAAATAAACCAACCATTGCCACCATCACTGTTACACCGGCAGAAGCCAAAATCATTGAGGACATCCGAGCGGTTAAATTCGGCAAGGTTGAGGTGTTTATACAGAATGGCAAACCTTACCGCAAGGAAATCACTGAACAACAAAGAATCGACCCTAAAGAAGGCGGTAGTGCTGGAGAAACACCTAAAAAACAAAGTGATGTCGAACTGTAAGAATAAAGTTTGACTTCTTGAGGTGTTTGATGATAATTGCTTGTTACATGAACCAAAAAACTAAAGCACCAGAGGAATATAGAAAGCTCAAAAAGCAATGTCTAGCCAAACTTGAGCAGATTGAGCGTGGTCTGGAAAAACATGTCGGCAAAGATAAAAAGCCAAACTTCGGCCATGTAGGCGATTTGCATTTTATAAACGATCAACTAGAAGGCATATGCAAATTTATAAACCTCTAAAAAAAATTGAGAACTATGCCGACCCAAAACTGGAAAGGCGTCTAGCCTACTTCTTCGGTGTGCTTTACGTCATCGTGATTGCTCTATTAGCAGTTAAGGGAATCTTATGGCTATTAAGATAACAAAAGAAGATTTTCAAGCCTACTTAAAAGTACAAAACTCTGGCAAGACCAATATGTTTGACCTCAGGAATGTTGTGAAACTCTCAGGTCTCTCACGAGAGAAAATCCTGGAAATAATGACCAACTACAGAAAATATAAAAAAAGATGGGGGGTGATTGAAACATGAAGCAAAAATTAGATAGTGATGAGGAGCAAAAAATTAAATATCAGATCTATAGAAAACTCGACAGAGCTCAAGCATTGGTCAACGAAATTAAAGAGCTGATGAAGAAAATTAACTTAGTACCCTCGAACAAACAATAACCTCCAACCTCTTTCCCATAACTTCGCTATAATTGTGTAAGAAGTAAAAATGTTACTTTTCCTAACTCATCCGTTTACTTATGTAGAGGGGTGGGACAGGACAAATAAAACAAAATGAAACCACCTTTTGAAGATGTAGTCAGAGACTATATCAGATTAGTTTATTTTTTTGCGAAAAAGTCCTTGTCCCAACAGGATGACATCGATGATGCTGTACAAGAAACATTTTTGAAAGCTATGAAAGCATACAAGGATTTTAAATTCAAAAGCGATGGCGAGCTTAAAAGCTGGCTACTCATCATTTGTCGCCACGTAATAACAGATATGTTCAGATCAAACAGAAACAACATCTCAATCGAACAAAACAATATTGAGTTATTTGATGATAGCGATGTTGAAGTGTTACTCGAGGCAAAAATTACTCATGAAGAAGATGTTAAGAAGGTAACGTCAGCACTAAAAAAGCTTAAACCGGCCGAGCAAGAAATTATAAGACTTCGGATTAATGAAGAAATGGCCTTTTGCGATATTGCCACTGCACTTGAGTCAAAAGAAGCTGCCGTTAAAATGCGTTTTTATAGAGCGATAGTCAAGCTCAAAGAGTCATTATTATGAAGCTAAAAAACATTATCCGATCATTTTTCTTACAGGAAAGCAAAAGGGAGTTTAAGCATATCAGCGCCCTGGAAAGACAGATCCTAGCAAGAGTCAGAGAAGAAAAGGAGTTGGAAGAAGAATTAGATAGATCATTTTCGCCTGCCCCTAAACCATTTTGGACTTTCCGCTTACCTTTAGCATTTGCGACAGTAGTTCTTTTAATCTTTTTCATAGGTGTTCTGAGTGCTAAGTCTCCCGTGTCTGCCAAGGGGTCAATTATCGATGCTCTGATAAGTCTCAGGAATGCTCTACAACAGGAACTGACAAACCTTCTGACAACAGACCCGTCATATAGGGATAAAAACAGTCAGAAATATAAACAGGCTCAGCAGGAATGGTGTTCCGTGAGTGCTAGACCAGCTGAGGAGCAAGAGAAAGCTGTAACAGCTGTCAGAGAATTTATTGATAGACCGGATGCCAACGTCACTTATGAGTGCATCCGGAATCCTAACGAAAACAAGGATGAACAATCAAGAGTTGAAAGCTATATCGTTGACTTTGATCGGTTTATTATCGATACAGAAACAAATCTCATTGTAGAAATGTCGCCCAAAGAAGGAAGCTGGGGAACAAACAAGGACGGTTCTCGCTGGTTTAGTCCTCAAAAAGACTACGACTACACATCACGTTACACCTTGGCCGAAGCAGAAGTCCTGGCCCGCGAATTTATCCAAGATCATCAAAAAGCGATCGGAAAAATAGATCTCAGTCAACTAACTCTTGAGGCAGGAAGCAAGGGTGAGAATGACCAAAATACCAATTTTTTCTTCACCTGGAAGGGTGAGCGAAAAAAGAGAAAATTAGATCACCCCTACACAACCTGCAGAGCAGATATAAAGAAGGAAGATGCCAACAGCTTTGAAAATGGAATGCCCTGCATCACAGTCAAAGAAGAGTTTTTTACTCCTCAGCTGTCAATTACTTTTACCCAAGGTGGGCAATTGGTTAACTTTATTAACGAGTTGGGCGACTAATTTCACCCTAAAAGTAAGCCAAATAAGAGAAGTATGGATATTCCGAAAATTGCCGGTATACTTGAGGCGACAAAGGTAACCAAGACCTATGAAACACTTAAAGCTTATTATTACAGCAGTAGCTCTCGCGATAGTCCTTGGACTGGCTTTTATAGCAACAGGAGCACCAGCCAGACAAGCCGATACCAATGTCTTCACTATCAGTAAAACAAAACAACAGCAGACCACGGAAAGGCTTGTGGAAGGCGGTTATATCAAATCCTCATGGGTATTACCAATTGCCCGATTAATGACCCTACGCCTCGGGACTATAGAACCAGGAGGATACAAAATTTCCCAGAGCATGAACGCCAGAGAGCTTATTATTGCCCTAACTTCAGAGCCTCAACTTAAATGGATCACTTTCCCTGAAGGACTCCGAAAAGAAGAAATTGGCGAACGCCTTGCAAAGCAACTCCATTGGACAGATGAGGAACTGGAAAAATGGAATACCACTTATACGGCCATGCAGTATGACTACCGAGAAGGAGTTTACTTCCCCGACACCTACCTTATACCGCTGGATGAAAATGAGCTCGATACCGCACAAAGAATGATTAACAGCTTTAACGAAAAGTTCCAGGGTTACCCAGAGAAATTTGCAGCCAAAGATATCAAATGGACAACTGCCCTAACTCTCGCCTCTATTATTCAACGTGAGGCGGCAGGAGCTCACGACATGCCACTAATTGCAGGTATTCTCTGGAATAGGCTCAACCAAAACAAGCAATTAGAGATCGATGCCACAGTGCAATACGCCCGAGGAAAAACAGACAATGGCTGGTGGTCACCCATTAAGGGCAGTGAAACCAGAAGTTTGGAATCACCATTCAACACTTATTTAAACAAAGGCTTACCACCACACCCGATTTCAAACCCAGGAATGGACGCTATTGATGCAGTGCTAAGTCCGGAGGAAACAGACTGCATTTATTACCTCCATGACAGCGATGGAGTAATCCACTGCAGTGCATCCTTCGCAGAACACGAGCTGAATATAGACAGATATCTCCGGTAATTTCCCCAAGAGAAAAGTACAGTTATCACCTGTTTTAAACAGGACTTGACATTCAGAAATTGTTCTGCAATCATGGAAGTATGAGAAGTAAGAATAGTATGAATATACTTACATCACTCCCGCTTCTTGAATACCAAATACCAGCATCGTGTAATCAGTTTCGACCATCTTCCCTTCCTTTGCAAACCCAGGTTAACAGCGAAATCCGGGTTTTTTTATAACTAAAGCTGTAGAAAGGAGGTGAAAAAACAAAAAGCTATGAATGTACACAATCAAATTTCCAAAAAGTTTCTCGCAGTCCTTCCCCTGCTGGCAGTCTTTGCCATCGTTGGTGTGGTCGCATCCAAGACGACACCAGTCGGAGCGCAACAAGACCCAGTCCAGGCGAAAGTAGAAGCCTTAACCAAGAAGCTTCAGGATGCTATTGCTAATGCTCAACAAAACGGCGAATTCACAACCAACGAGTTTGGTGAAAGAGTTTACGCCGGAGAGACAGCAGAGCAAATGAAGAAACTCCATAATGATGTATCGAATGAAATCCGAGACTTGCAAGCGCGTCCGGAAGCAGAGAGAGCTGTAACGATCAACAAGATCAATGATTGGAACGATCGTTTCCTCTATAAAGTTTCTGACCAACCAAGGCAAGAAGTGCAATATGCACGAAAAATCGGTGGCATTCAGAACTTCAAAAAAGATGGAGTTGAGGTCTACTTCTCACAAGACTATGCGTATCAGGTAGATGTGACAACAGGAAAAGTTCTTGATGCATACATTCGGCCCAAAGAAGTTGGCGAGCCAAAAGAGTTCATGGATATGACTCCTCGCTATGACGCTGCTCAGTTAGAGCAAATGGCCAAAGATGTCATTGCCGCTCAAGACTTGGGTGTCGATCTCGACAAACTTGAACTCGAAAGAGGTCAAAAAGTCGGTACGCATTTCTTTACCTGGCACGGAGAAGGCGGTAAGTCCCTGCAAGTGGCATTCACTCAAGGCGGACAACTGATTGGCTATACCAACGCAGGCTTTTTTGACAATCTATGAAAAACTTAAATAACTTTTCTAAATTGTTTCTAAGCTTGGCAATGGTAGTCGGTGTCCTCTTTGGTGCTGTCCAAGCAGTCTCTGCGTATAACGAAAGAACAATCATCTGTTCCGGCGGTGCCTACTTCGATAAGTATGGTCCCGGTCAGTACTGGTATGAACACGGAAACCAAGGCTGGTGTCACAACCCAAACAACTGGTGTGAGAACGGACAATGCTCAAATCAGTCGCCTTATAACGGTGCCCCGTATAGTATGTGGAAGACATACTCGGGTTGTTCTCTGAGTAATTATGCGAGATGGAATATGGGTAACATTGCCCAGTGGAGTTACTGGTACACTTTTGTGCCAAGCAACTACGCAACCACGACCAATGCCCCGTATCAGATTACCTATAACGGCGGAAGCGGTTACAGCTTCTCGATCAATCAGAATGCTTACTATAATCGGTGGATCTCGTTGCCTACAACGAGCAATTACTACCAGATTATGAACACCTGGTTGACCGATGTAACTTGTGAGGGTTCTACCACACAAGTCGGTTTCGATGAAACCGAGATCTGTAGAGAGGCCGATTCGTCGAGCGCCTATTGTCCAGGTAGCCATAATCCTTAATCCAAGGATGAGGCAAGGAATCTAGCTCTGAAAGGGGCTAGATTTCCTGTTGGTACGGATAAAAAGTAAGTAAAGTAAGAATAATTTGACTTTGCATAACTTCCTGGAGATAATGTTGATACGTACAGATTAATATGAACAAAATAAAGAAAACGACTGCAAAAAACGCCCTCCTTTACGCACTAGCTCTTCTTCTAGTAGGAGTCATCTCCTTCCAAATCTTCCGACCAAGAGTTGACCAGTCTCAATTCCAACCCATCGATCAAAGCACCTGGGAAGGTCATACAGTAGCAGATTACTTCGTAGATAAGCTCCGCATGACACCAGAAGAAGCTCAAAACTCAGAAAAACTAGGTGCTAGCTTCTATGTTACAGAAAATATGACTATTGATGCCCTGATCAGTAATCTCGCTTACTACGGATTTGTGCGAGATGAGAAGGCTCTGAGATATGCTTTAGAGAACTCAGAAGACACTAACCCTGGCAAAGACAACGCCCTCAGGATTGGTAAAAATACCATCGACCGGGGAGTATATGGTTTGGGGACACAAATGACCGCTTGGGAAATTGCTAGGATTCTCCTAAACTACCCACAGGAAGTAAAAACAGATTATGGTTACATGTTTATGCCAGGTGGCCCGTACATGGGTGAACCGCAAGGAAGACCAACAGAATGATGAAATTAAAACCAATTACTATCGTCGCCACTTTAATTATAGTTGTGGGTGGCATTTATTTATTTGCACAAAAGAATACATCCTCATCCACAACCGATGAGTCAATCACTCTGCAAGATAGTAAACCAACAAACATACCAGAGCCGTCTCCAAGCAGGCCACTCAAAGAGAGTGAAAAGTTTGTAGGCTCAATGGGCTTATATGTCACACTTCCCGAAGGAATGAACTTCAGGCAGGATCCGGCAACAGAACACGCAGTTAACTTCTATATCGAGTCCGGACCTCAGGAGAAACTTACTTATCAGTTTTATGCGATTTACCAACCCAACACAAACATGGCTGAAAAAGGACTCGAACAAGCGAAGAAGGAAATGGACCCTAAAACGATTCAGGAGGCGGTTGTAAGCGACTACAAAGGCGTTGAAGGGCTAGTTACAGGGCCAAAAGGAAGATATCACACTGTGGTTATTAAAGATGACAGACTCATCTCGTTTTCCACCTATCCTGCAACAGAAGAAAACAAAGTAATTACAGAGCAGATTTTATCAACAATTAGTTTTGAATAACCCTATTGTCTATTAGTTTCTATTGCAGCTCGAGAACGGTAGTCTCCAGGATAAGGACTCCA
>JAAZON010000077.1 GCA_012797725.1 SAR324 cluster bacterium
TGCTAGCGCTCGACAAGCTCGTGCGCACTCAACTCGCACAAAAAGAGAAGAAGACTTGTGGGCTTTGCTCTGTTTCAGTGGAAGAACTGATGGCACAGGGGATTGAGCATCTCAAGGCGGGAAACTATCAAGAGGCGCTTTCAACGCTCGAAAGTGTCTCAGTAGCGACTCCACCAAGAGATCTCAACTTGCTTATTGCGATAAGCAGTGAGGCATTGGGAGATTTCTCGAAGGCACAACAATTTTTTCAGAAAGAACTCCTTTATTACCCCGACAATACGGACGCCCAGCTTCTTCTCAGACTGCCAAGTTGATAAACCTAGCCTCGTGAGGCCGAGACTAAAATACTAAATCGGCGTATGTAAACGGTGCTCCAAATTGATTTGCATAAGTCCATTATCTAGCAAAACTACATCTTGGTGCTCAATCTCCTTACTCAAGGCGTGTGCAGGCTCAAAGGCAGGGGCAATCGATCTTAATTGTTCTAAGGCCGCATTTGCCAACTGCCATTGCTTTATTTTTATGGCAGCCAAGGCAAAATACCAAAGTACTCTCCAATGTGGATTGCTAAGTTTGAGCGCTTCAGAATACTCCACTAAAGCATGTTCTGGCAGGCCTGCACCCCAAAAGCTCAGAGCTGCCCAAAGACGTAAATAGAAATCTTGTGGGTAATAATCTTTATACGGCAAAACACCAGTCATCTGCATGGTTTTTGACATTCGAGAAATTCGTTCATCAGCCACCATTGCAGTCCGAATGTCGGTTGATTGCAGACTGGCAGCATAATCAACCCCCGCCGGACCTAAAGTCTCAATAAATATCTCAGCAGGTGTAAGTGGCAAAGCATCAAACCCGCTGCGGTGGTAGCCTGCTTCAAAGGGATTGTATCTTTCACCCCAGAAATGCGGACGTTTAGGGATCGTCGTAAGATTTTGATAGATCCCATTAAGGATCCGTGAAGCATTCTCAGCTCCAAAGTAGTCACGGGCGTAGCCGGCAGCATTATTGCCCAAACGTTCACGTTCAGCTGGATATTTATATAGATATTCCAGGGCTTCAACATATTCTCTTTCAGTACTAACAACCAACCCTGTTCGATCATGCTCTACTAACCGCTTCACCCCCCCATAGGGAAATACCACCGGTGGAATGCCGGCGTACATCACTTCCTGCAAGTTCAACTCAGCTGCGGAGTAGTTATCTTCGCATAGCGGATAGCCGTAGATATCCATGATTTCCAGAACTGGGCGGATATCACTTACATAACCCCGTATGTCAAATCGCTCTTGTAGTCCATGTTCCCGGCTGCGCTGCAGCAGATCCTGCACGGCAGCACCAGGGCCACAAACGATGAATTTGACGTCAGGAATGGAAGTAGCAGCGCTCATTTCGAAATAGCGCGGATGCATCTTCAAATAGTCAACTGTGCCTATAAAGCCAATATTGAAATTTTTATGCGCTTTCTTGACAAGACCACGAAGCCGATCGAAATCAGCGGGATCATAGGCAATACCAGTTTTCTGAATTTTACTACGCTCATCTAGCTTTTGAAAGGCTGGCGCTTCATAGGTGTATGGACTACCAGCAAGAGCAAAATCGGCAAATGCCACCACCTTATCGGTCACAATTTGTGGCAGCGCCTGCCCGCCTACATGAAACCATATCAGCAAACGACATTCCGGCAAGCCGGAGCGCAGGAAGGCGTTTAGCTGAGGATTATTCCACCAGTGAACATGGATTATGTCATATTTTGCTAACTCACCCTTAAGATCGTCGGGATTACAATATGGGAGACAGATCATGCCGCTGCTTGTTGCCAAAGCCACGCCCTCATCCTCTGGGGGCAATAGTCCAGCAAAATAATGTTGGAAGTCACCCAGGACCTTGGAGTATTTCGCAGCAGCCATAGCACAGCGGCAGGCACCGCCAGGGCTGATTGCTTGCACTATGTTAAGAACACGGACCATAAACCGTTAGTCTAACTTATCATTCCAACAAGTCGTAAATCTTGAGTTTGTCAATCGACTCAGGGGTCATCTGTCAAGCGGCTTTCAATAAACAGAAAGTTGAGTTTTCTTATTGAACCATTTTCTAAAATATCCAGCTAGTAGTTATCCATTAGTCTCAAAAAGAATGCCACTGAACAAAAAAGATTCTAAAAAAGGTTCTGGGGCTGGCATCTAATGAAGCGTTTCAACAAAAGGGAGGCATTAATTAAGAGGAAGGTGAAAAGAGACAATTACTTATTAAATGTGAGTAATTGAGGGTGGCCTCTGCTGACAGCAGCAACGATCATTAGGCATGCAAACGGAATATCCCTAGCCAGATCTAAGTTACGCTCTTAAGAGCTTAGACAAACTTCTTGAGTGAATAAAAAAGCAAGAATTATTGTTACTAAATTGTTTTTTTAAAGGGTAAATCTTTGGGCCTCTTTCTCATTTTTCTTCTAGGCAGTCTTCCAAGTTCCCTAAGCAGGACCAAGTCTCTTAAGATTGTCTAATCAAGTGTTGAAACGACCTAAATCGAAAAATTGTGATAAATCAATAGGTTACATGGCATCGCAAATATTTTGTATGCGATATTTTTTGTGCAAAGTGCACCGCGTCTTAACTTCTTTCATCCTTTGGATTAAGTTCCGTTCTTTGGCTTAAGCATTCCTATTAAGTAGGGCAAAGTCCCAGTGGGATGACAAATGTAGACTGGCCCGTGAACGAAATGTATTTCATGCAATGTTAAGGCTAGCTTAGTCATTCCATTTTATGCGATCTTCAAATTCATAAGACTGTAAACTGTTCAGTCTAACCACTAAAGCGGCGATTTTGGCGGATCTGTATTGCCTTTTATTTGGGCTTGAATTTGGGCAAGAGAAATTCAAGCCACTTTGAGGGCTAGTTGATACAAAGCGGTGGCCGCTAAAGTCTTGTGCCTATTGTGGGACCAGATTCTTTAAGGGCTGAACGGTTACATAAGATTAAGGCCCA
>JAAZON010000078.1 GCA_012797725.1 SAR324 cluster bacterium
ACTAAGGATTCTCCTTCAACAACTTGAAGCGGCAAATAACGTAGTGCCAGAGCCTCTTCAGAAAAGCTTTGGCCCATATGATGTGGAACTTGCAAAGAAAGGAATTCTGGCTTGGATTGACAATATTCGCGGCAGCTCAAGTCTAATGCACGAACTCGGTGAAAGCTTCTTCAAGCACCACTCTCTTGAAGACCCAAAGAATACTGCTATAAGCATACTCCTTGCTCTTTGGCCCAAAAAGTCGTCATTTAACGAGGCAGACACAAATCGAATAAATAATTTGCATCAAGCATGTATTGCCCATACTGAATATAATAGAGAAAACAATCTCAGAGAATCAAGATGCTTAAGCTATTTTGAATTAGTGAAACTACTAAAACTCGAGACTCAAAAACAACTAGATCTTCTTGCTAATCAGAAAATCGAAAAGATTGAGGCTTTACTTCAAGAGCGCGAAGATTTGATCAAAACACGATCATTTAGGAATTTCAGGGCCAATTTTCTCGACAACAAATCTTTCTATTTAAAAATGAGGGAAATCAATAGACGAATTTTCGATGTGCTTGCCCCGGAATTCGTTGAAACATTAAATTCAGGAAATTTTAGCTTAAATTCTAAATTGACCTATTGTTTTAGTGCCTTCGTTGTTGGCCCAGTTCCTAGGCACATGAAGTTAGCCTTTCAAGAATACATAGACAAAGCTGAAATACCTTGGACGGTTTCGTCTTGCCTCTTGAATACTTTATGGGGGACAGATCTTAGGCGAGAGAGGGAAAGACTAGGGAAGTCAGATTTCCCATTTTAGAAGGCATTATCCTCTGTTTTCTTAGTTCCGCTCAAAAATGCTATGCTAATTTTATGCATGAGGTTAATAAATCAATCACTTTAAATCTTCAAGGAATGCATTGCCTAAATTGTGCGCAGAACATTGAAAGGCATTTTAGGCAAAATGGCCTTTCGGATCTGAATGTTGACTTTGCCTCTTCCACTCTGAATCTGACACTACCCGATGGAATGCAGGTTTCTTCAATAATAGAAGAGATACAAAAACTTGGCTTTAAAGCAAGTTTAAAAGACGAAAATGGGCTTCACCCTAATACCATGTCTACCGTTGAGAAGCTCTTTATTATTTGCGCTCCATTGTCTGCACTATTAATGCTTCAAATGATTCTCCCTTTTCATTGGCTTCATAACGAGTGGGTGCAACTTATCTTGTGCCTTCCTGTATTTTTGATAGGCCTTTTTTATTTTGGAAAGAGTGCCCTTAATTCTCTTAGAGGCGGTATTCCTAACATGGATGTACTGATAGTAATAGGAATCATTGCCTCATTTTCTTATAGTTTGACTGGCACTCTGCTTTCCTTAGGTCCCGATTATTTATTCTATGAGACCGCGGCAACAATTATCACGATTGTATTGTTCGGAAATATCCTGGAACATCGAGCGGTAAAAAAGACCACATCGGCAATAGAAGAGTTGGGGCGTCTTCAACCAAAACTCGCAAAACGCATAGAAGAGGTTCAGGGCGAAGAAGTTGTGCATGAAGTTTCGGCTAGTGAGATAAAAGTTGGGGATCTTATTTTATTAAACTCAGGAGATCATGTTCCAGCAGATGGCAAAATAATCTGGGGAGAAGCATCAATTGATGAAAGTATGATCAGTGGAGAAAGCGTCCCACTCATAAAAACCGTTGGCGACTCTGTAATCGGGGGGACTGTTGTCG
>JAAZON010000079.1 GCA_012797725.1 SAR324 cluster bacterium
CATCACCAGGAAACAACACCACTCGTTTTGATGTAGCAATTAGCTCCAATGCTCCGTTAACAGCCGCTATCGCTTACAAGCCAAGTCCTATTAACGCTGCCCTTGAGAATGTAGTGAAGAAAGCAAGAGGCTGGTCAAATCTTAAAGTCTTTTATGCAAACAAGCTTAGACCGAAAATTACCATCGCCTCCAAAACAAATTCTAGTTCAACAGATCCTGACGAAACAAAAGACCCGTCTTGCGGGTGCCTGAGCGAACGAATGATTCAATATTATTTAAACCTGTACAAAAATATAGGACAGCCTTTGACTCGTGCGCTTCTTTGTAAGGCAGCTAATGAGTCTATGGAGGATGAGGGAGGCTGTAGTGGTGGTGGCAGCTCTGGCGATGGAGTCTTCATAAATCCTGCAGATGGTTATAGTAAAAGTGTGGATGCCCTAGCTTATGGTCTGTTGGAAAAAGACTCCTGCACGAATAATCTTTATCCTGTTATCATCAGAGTTAAAACAGATCAAATCCCCAATGAGGCTTTAAGCAAAGGAGTTCGTATTAAGGCATCTCTAAGCTTCACAGACTTTGATCTTCCAAAGCCGATAATTTTGAAACGTTCAGATGGCGGTCTATTTCCAAATGCTCCAATAGCATTGCTTCCTTACATAAGTGGAATAAAAGACTCCGTTCAGCTAATAAAATGGTCAAGAGGCAAAGTGGTCTCTAGGACGAACTTAAGCCGAGGAAACTTGATGGTATCTCTAGGATACTGGAGGAAGCTAATTGGACCCTTGCTTCGTGGAGGCAAGGGAGTATTTCAGGTCAACTCTCCATTTCCGAAGGCAAATGAGATAGCATATTACAATATGCAGGCCTATAGCCGCTGTTTTCAGCTTGTGGACAAGAGGCAGGTATCGAATTGATCCATAGGTCTGTAAACGGTATTAAGGACTTAACATCGCGTAGTAGAACAGAAAGCGGAAAATGTGTGTCCCAATGATGAGCTCAGGGGATTTCATGCTGCTGAAAGAGTGGTTTTGATATACATTAATCAAAAAAAATAGGGTCTCGACTATGAAACTAAGTTCCTTCGTCCATGTTCTAGGCTTAACGTTGTTCTCTTATCTGCTTTTAAATTCGCTGGCATTTGGTCAAGAGGAGGCTCTTCCCTCATGGAACAGCTCAAACACAAAAACTGCTATTCTTGAATACATTAAAGACATTTCAAATACCTCAAGTCCTAATCATATCAAAGTGGAAGACCGCATTGCTGTCTTTGATAATGACGGAACTCTTATGTTGGAAGCCCCTCAAACGGCAGAATCTGAATTTACCAATGATTATTATGCTAATTGGATCGGAAAAAAGTCCGACACTTCCTTCCTTCAAGGTCTCAAGCGATTATTTAGCAGACCCTCAAAAGAAGAAAGCACAATTGGGTTAAGCCTCGAGGCTTATCATGAGGCTGTTAATAGATGGCAAAAGACTTATAAGCATCCGCGTTTTCAACGGTCCTACTCACACCTTGTGTACAAACCAATGCTTGAACTCTTAAGCCTCTTAAAAGAGAACTCCTTCACTTCATATATTTCCACTGGCTCTGAAAGGGAATTCATTCGAGGATTTGCTGATACTGCATATGGTCTATCACCCGATAGAATTATTGGAAGTGATCGTCAATACACCTATTGCTTTTCAGAAGAGGGAAGCTTTCTCTTGCGTCAATTTAGAGAGCCTCATTTGAATCTGAATGAATTTAAGGCAATAAACATCCAAAAACACATTGGAAAGCGACCTATTTTCGTCGTTGGGAATACAGATGGTGATATACAGATGCTTGAATACAGCCAATCTTCCCCTCTCCCTTCAATCCAAATTCTCATCAGACACGACGATCCTGTTAAAGAATATTCTTATATAAATGGTGCTGAACGAGTCTTTAGCCTTGCGGAAAAAAGAGGATGGAAGATTGTAAGTATTCAAAGAGATTGGAAAGATGTTTTTTAGCTCTAAGCTATGTAACCGTTTAGACCAGGAACCCCTTCGCCTTGCCATAGGTGTGATTTTGTTGGCCCTCTTTTAATTTCGGTTAACCGACTCAGAAAAGCAGTTTTCGGAAGCGGTAAGCAGCCTCCTGTCAAGTCCTGAATACTATCTACAATTAGTAGTAGTAGAAGGGGGGTCTTGGGGTATATCCATATTGATAGTTCCGTATTGGTTTAAGCGCAAGGTTAGAGATTTGAACGTCATTGCGAGCACCGAGCGTAGCGAGGGGCGTGGCAATCTCATGTCTAAGTACTTCATGAGATTGCCACGGGCACTTTGTGCCCTCGCAATGCCGTGAACGGCTAAATAATTCCTACTGGACAAAACGTCAAAATTCCTGTCTCTTCCGCAGGAGATGTTTTCTGCTTTTATTAAACGTAATACTGGCTTTTTGCGTAATTGCTCAAAAAGTGGCGGCGAAGCCCTTAAGCAGATTGCGGAAAGCGGGAACCAAGCATCTTTGGCTGTCCCAATCACGAACTTAAGCGCGCTAACAATTCTCCATTCTGGTCTTTGGCAGTGCGCGGATACCCTGATTTATATTATATCTAAGCAGAGAGACTTCCTTTTTTAGCCGTTTAACATCTTTTCGTAATCGAGCCTTAGCCTTCTCAATTCTGGCTCCATACTTCTTCACAAAGCCTTCACAAGCTTTAGCCTTCCCAGTAAGAGCTTTCATTTCTTCAGCGACATTAACCTTCACACAGCGCGGTGAATTGCAGTTTCCCTTCATGGTATTA
>JAAZON010000080.1 GCA_012797725.1 SAR324 cluster bacterium
CAAAGAGAAAAGTTTAATTTCAAACACTGATGAGAGAAAACACAACGGAATTTATTACACAAACTATTCAATAGCCAAAAAAATAGCGGAAGAATCAATTTCCCTATTCGACAATGGAATAGACTTTACAAAATTAGCCTTTTTAGAACCATGTGTTGGTATAGGAATATTTGCGCTAGCTTATATTGATACTGTAATAGAAAGAAACATAAAGTTGGTCAGTAAACTCCAAGCAGTTATTAACAACATGTTTTATGCAGATATTGATAAAGATGCTATTAAGCTTTTGAAAATAATTATTCCTATCTATGCAAAAGCAAAATATAAAGTTTCCGTTGTAATTCCAGAGAGCCTTCAAGGTGGGTGTGGGAAATAATATCAAATAATTACCAGAGTTATTTAAAGATGAGTCGCCCTCTCCTTTATCGAAAATCAGGAGCGAGTCATCAGCAATAAGGTAATTAGCTGTGCACACTGATTGGAGAAGGATTAGTAGCAAAATAGTCAAGACTCTCATGTGCTAAGTTTAACAAAGGGGCCGACACTTGTAATCAACAAGCCGCCCCTTTTTATCGAGAGCCGATTAGGTTCTTAGTTTTCTCGAACAGAAGCTTCAGTCACTCACTGTCCGCCTAAACATGTTATGTCAAATAGGATCGAAAGTGTAGGAATATTTTTCAGTCAGCCGATATTTTTATGGTTACAGTGCTTCTTCAACATTTTCAAAGCCTTGACAAGGATTCTCAGTAATTACTCGTTATCTTTAGATGCCCCAATTAGAAGCCCAGAAAAAAACTGCGCAAGATATTTGTCCTGCGCAGTTCTATTTAGAGACTATCTTGATTAGATCTCTGTAAGACCCTTAAAGCATGGTTTTATTACCGCACCCCTCTTAGAGCATCATGAGTTTTACGAACGGCATCATTCATTGCTACACGAAGGGCTTGTCCCAGAGCGCTTTGGGCAAATTTAGCCTTGGATTTACCAATGCCAAACAAACTCATGCCGTTAACGGCAGATTCAGCTTTAAATGTGCCAGAAGAGCTGAAAGAACGGACAATTCGGCCAGTTCTTTTATCAACAATTTGGACATCAAAAGCTACCATTCCTTTTCTTGCGGCGGTAGAATCCTCGTAGCTTGGATTAGCAGCAGCTAAACCAGCCCCGGTCCACATCAAGCCAGGTTTATCAGCTACAGCACCAGCAATCCCCATTACTGCTCCGACACCACCAAGCGAAACATTTGTGCTCTCTGCTTCTGCTTCTGCGACTTCACTGAACTCAGTTAATGTAGCTCTTAAGACAAAGGGGCCCACTTCACCCTTTTGCATCTTGAATTTATTGCCTTTCATTTCTTCGTCATCCACAAGGGAGAAATTAGCATCGTTAGAAAGCGCAGTTCTTAACTGAGCTGCCATGCTGTCTCCAATTGGAACTTGTCCCTGTGGGCCATTAGTATAAGATATAACAGTACTACTAGATCTGAAGGGCTCCACTGCCAAAACAACCTTCGGATATCCTGGTTCATATGGGATTGATATTTGTTGAACTTCAGCAGATTCTGGTCTTCCTTCCTCTGCCTGGACGTTGCCTAATTTGGGAGTGCAGCCATAATTCGCCAATAGACACAAAGCCCCTAGTGCAAGCAACATTTTCTTATTCATATTTATCTCCACCAAACATTTTTCACTATACGGAGTAAAGATCCTCGGTCTGCAAAAATACAGAACTCTGAACCATGTTCATTTCTCGACAGAACGACAGTTCTTCTAAAGAATTTACTCTGCTTGGCATAACAAGGGAAATAGCTAAGTTCTAAAACATTTTTTTAATATTGCAGGTTAAGGGATTCTCTTTTCGGTTTACCTAATAATGGAATTGTAATAAAGAATAAAGCTGGCATTTAGAAATGTTGCAGGTGGTCTACTGCAAAGAAAGAGCTGCAACAGCGACTGAAATTTCTATGGAGTGAAGAAATGGCAAAAAAAGTTAAAGTGGATAAAGAATTATGTACGCTCTGCGGCTTATGCACCAGCATTTGTCCTGATGTTTTTGATATAGGGGATGAATGCGCTGTTGTTAAACTGGATCCAGTACCGGATGAGTACGCTGACGCTTGTCAAGAAGCAATAGATAGTTGCCCAGATGGGGCAATTTCTATGACTGATGCTTGAAAACTGCTTTCGCATTCTGCAGTCTGCTTTACTACTGACAGCTGTCTGAAGTGGCGTACCGTGTTTGCGATCTGTTTTTTCGATTCCACAAACTAAAATTATAAGAAAGCCAGCAGAGGAAATGCTGGCTTTTCTTATTTCTGCAAATGGCGGTCTGCTTAACTGCTAATGGCTGTCTAATTTTGCCTTACTGCTTCAGCAGCCAGCTGTTCTGATTATGCTAATTGCTCTTCTGAGTTTGCCTAGCTTTTTTTTGAGTATCTTTCTCTAAGCCACTTTTCTAACGCGATCAGCGGCACAATTCCTATTGCTGTAATTATTGATATACCAAACTCAGACAAGTCCAAGCTGACTGAATTAAATATTTTCTGCATAAATCCTAGATAAACGTAGGCTAAATGAAGCGCTAGAACAATGCCTATACCCAAGAATATTGATGGATTTGAGAAGAATCCAATTTTGAACACCGAATAGCGAAGTGAGCGGCAACCAAAAAGATAAAATATCTGAAACATGATCACGCAAGTAACAGCTTCAGTTTGAGCAATTCGAAGAGCCTTCTCGTATGATGATGAATCCAGCAAAGTGCTTCCGGAAATGGCACTAGAGGTAAAGCTCACATAAAAAATCCCGATTGAACAAGCAGCCATCAGTAATGCTACCAGCACAGTCCTTAGCACGACGAAGCGATTCATCAAAGGTTCATCAGAGCTGCGAGGTGGTCGAAGCATTATATTGGGCTCTTTCGCTTCGAAACCAAGGGGTAACGCAAGTGCTACGGCCGCAACCAAGTTAATCCATAAGATTTGAGTGGGAAGCATTGGCAATAGAGGGCGCATTTGTCCATTCACTTCCTGATTAGGCAGGAAAATAACGCCGAACATTAAAATAAACGCAAGGCCCAAGTTCGTAGGCAAAAGGAATACTAATGATTTTATTAAATTATCATACACGCGCCTTCCTTCTTCTACTGCAGCAGCAATTGTGCTGAAATTATCATCTGCAAGAACCATATCCGCTGCTTCCTTGGATACTGCCGTTCCGGTTATACCCATTGCTACTCCTATATTTGCCTGTTTTAAGGCAGGAGCATCATTTACTCCGTCACCAGTCATTGCCACGACATGCTTCTTATTCTGTAGAGCACAAACCAGGCGAAGCTTGTGTTCAGGAGCAACTCTGGCAAATACATTGCAATGGGAAATCGCTTCGGAAAATTCCTCGTCAGACATGTTATCTATGTCATTCCCAGTTAGAACACCGCTTCCGTCAAGCAGGCCAATTTCCTTGGCGATTGCGTGTGCTGTACCTTTATGATCTCCTGTGATCATTTTCACGGTTATTCCCGCACGATGGCAGTTCTCGACAGCCTCAACTGCTTCACTTCGTGGGGGATCTATCATTCCAATCAACCCTAATAACACAAAACCGCTTTCAACGTCATGATGTAAAAGTTCTTCTCGCGAGTGGGCCATCTTCTTTTTTGCAACTGCAAGCACTCTCATTCCTCTGGATGCGAGATTGTCCACATGTTGCATTATTTCCTTCACATTGATTGGTGTATCGTTTCCTAATTTTTGACATCGTTTCAAGAGAATTTCGGGAGCACCTTTAATATAAGCCGTTTTATTTTCATCTTTGTCCTGATTCAGTGTTGCCATGAATTTGTGCTCGGACTCGAAAGGGATCGTGTCAATTCGGCGATTTGCATCACGACAATCATCAGAACTTAGTCCCAATTTTTCTCCAGCTACAATAAGCGCTGCTTCTGTAGGATCGCCATGCACCACCCAAGTTGATTCTTCATAAGAAAGGCCTGAGTCGTTGCAGATCATTGCACTAGTTAATAAGGCATTAACATCTTCGGGGATTTCGCCTAAGGTGTGTCCATTCTGTAGAAGTTTGCCCTTTGGCTCGTAACCAACGCCGCTCAGTTCATAACTACCTGAGGGAACCCAAATTACCTGAACAGTCATTTCACTCTTGGTTAATGTTCCAGTCTTATCAGTGCAGATGACAGAGGTGCTACCCAGAGTCTCCACGGCAGGAAGCTTTCTTATTACTGCTTGGCGTCTTGCCATTCTTCGAACTCCAATTGCAAGAGCGATTGTTACAACGGCTGGAAGTCCTTCCGGAATAGCAGCAACGGCTAGTGTCACTCCCACGAGAAGGGCGTCGGTAAATGGAAAACCTCGCCAAAGACTAATGAGAAAAAGAACAATAGTGACTCCCACTATCCAGATTGTGAGATTCTGGGCAATCTGAGTAAGGGACTTGGTTAACGGAGTCTGGAAGCTTGTCGTTTCATGCATCATTTTGGAGATGCGTCCAATCTCTGTGTCATTTGCAGTTGCCACCACAACACCAGTTCCAGTTCCATATGTAACCATTGTGCTGCTATAGGCCATGTTGAGCCGATCCCCTAATCCTGCCTTTTCATCCACTTTTTCCACTTGCTTTTGAACTGGTAGTGATTCTCCTGTCAGTGCAGCTTCTTCAATCTGAAGATTTCGTACTTGAATGAAACGAAGATCCGCCGGAACCTTATCGCCAGACGAGAGGAAAACAATATCTCCTGGCACCACTTGAGAAGCGGGAATCACAATTTTTCGTTTATCTCTAAGAACAGAGGCATTTTCTGGAACCAGGGCAACTAGCGCTTCTATAGCCTTGCCAGCTTTGAACTCCTGGAAAAAACCTATGATACTGTTAAGGACCACTACTGCCGCAACAACCGCACCATCTGTAACCTTACCAAGCGTTACAGCTACAGCAGAAGAAGCTATCAAGACCCAAATGAGAGGATTGTTCACTTGTCTCCAGAGAATGGTAAGTGGGCCATCAATCATCTTTTGTTCTATAACATTTGGCCCAAAACTCTGAAGGCGAGCCTCTGCTTCTTGGGATGAAAGACCCATCTGAGAAGTCTCCAATGTTCTTAGGGCGAAACTTCGGCCCATTGAATGCCAAAGAGGTTTTGACGAGTTTATTGATGAGTTAGAGGTATTGGTCATAAATACAAATGAACTTTAAAAGAATTCAAATTTAAAGATAGTCTTACTATAACGCGAAATAACAAAAATCCAATAGAGTCGTGGCTAACGTTGAGTATTTCTAATGGAAAACTCTGCAGTGCGTAGACGAAATTGAGTGTCTTAGTTATAGTTGAGCCCGCGTATAAATGCAAAGGAGAGGCCCATGTTCTCATCAAAGAAAGAAGAAGTCGTAGAGCTTTTTAATCAAGCTAAGAACCTAAATGCCGTTATCAAGAAAATTCTAAAGCAAGAGGTTAAACGAGGCTCGCCGGAGGAGCGTTTCTTCAAAGATTTTCGGAACGTAGTTATCTCAAACAGGGCCACTCAGCTGATAGAGGCTTTTGTGGAGAAACATCATCCAGCAGCAGAAAGATATTTCATGGTCATTGCTGGTTATATCCATGACGAAGCAATGGTGGATATCTCTTCGAAGATTATTGATGAATATGCTGATGCCTTCAATGCAACCTACTCTCAGAATGGTTCAGACATAGAGATTACCGATCAAAAGAATTTTGAAAAGATTGCCAAAGAAGCATTAAAGAAGATTGAGAATGGATTGAAAGAACATGATTTACCGACCAGCTCATTTCTGAAAGGAGTCTTGGTGAATCGTCTATTTACACCAGAGGTAGTTGGAAAGCTGGAGTCAGTTTATGGGAGCTAATAGACGATTTGTAATATTTTTGTAACGTTATTGTCATGCCTATTGCACCTCCAAAATAGCCCAGCTAAGGTTCGCAGTATTGAGAGGTTTTGTTATTTGGAGGAAAAGAAATGACTGAGAATGAAGTGGTCATGAGCGATGTCATAAACGCGTTAGTCAGCGAACCGAGACTTAGAGAGGCTTTAAATATACTTCCTGCAATCGATGTACAGCATTTGATGGTTGACTGCGGTTTTTTTAAAGACATTAAAGAAGTCACGACACTAACTGAAATTAAGAGCATCTCGGAGCAGCATGCGGATACATTAAGAGCTCTGTATGGACGTCCTACTATTTGATGGCTTTGAAGACTTTCGCGCTTCGAGGAGGCAGGGAGACTTCATTCAATGCACCCTCTTTAAGGGCTATGGTGTGATCAGAGGACAACTCGCGAATTTGTGTTAGCCCATTGATTGGAATAGTAAGAGAAGCTAAATTTTTAGGATTTGAATCAGTGTTAAAAACGAATATAACGACTTCATTGTTATATTTTCGTGCGAAAGCGTAGATTTCACCGTCTGCAAGTAATTCGATAAAAGACCCATGCCTAATTGCAGATTCTTTCTTTCTCAACATTATTGAGTCCTTGAAAGAGTTAAGAACTTCTCTATTCCACTTATATTCTTCCCATGGAAAGCTTTTTCGGCAATCCGGATCGGCACTACCACTTAATCCAATCTCATCGCCATAATAAACACAGGGTACACCAGGAAAAGCGCACATAAATAATGCCGCAAGCATAAGAGCTTTATGATCTCCTCCGGCGCAATTTAGGAATCTAGGGGTATCGTGGCTACCGATTAAGTTAAGTTGCACCAGGTTCACCTCTTTTGAATAGGAGCCAAGAAGCTTATTGAGAGCAGCTCCGAACTCTGGAGCCTTGAAAGGTTTTACCCCTTTGTAACCACCAGTTGCTGCAACTTCTGCTTCCATGAAGCTTTTTTGTGGAATGAAGGAAACCAACGATTTTGTAAAGGGATAGTTCATGACTGCATCAAATTGATCCCCGTGTAGCCAGGGAGTCGCATCTTCCCAGATCTCTCCAACAATGTATGCTTCGGGGTTGGCATTCTTGACCACATTGCGAAACTCCTGCCAGAAGCTTGGATCGTTAATTTCGCTTGGTACATCCAGGCGCCAACCATCAATACCAAAATCAATCCAGTACTTTGCGACATCCAAGAGAAACTTTCTAACGTCTTTGTTGTCAGTATTAAGTTTGGGAAGGGCAGGGAGGTTCCACCAACCCTTGTACCCGAAATTCTCTAGACAAAGAGATCCATCGCCAGCTTCGAGGGGAATAAAGTTTTTGGGATAGGCATCTATCTGACGACCCTCTTTTAACCACGCCTGATTGAAGTGGAACCAGTCCACATAAGGAGAGGCCGCACCATTCTCCAGAGTGTGGTTAAATTGATAGAAACCTCTTCCCGTGTGATTAAAGACGCCGTCCAGGACTATCCTCATGCCACGTGAATGAAGTGTGTCAACCAATTCTCGAAGTGCTTGTGTACCACCCAGAATTGGATCAACCGAGAAATAATCAATCGTATGATAGCGATGATTAGCTGCAGAAGTGAATATGGGGTTTAAAAGTAGTGTATTGACTCCTAGATCCTGAATGTAATCAATTTTTTCAAGAATTCCGTAAAGATCCCCGCCTTTAAAACCAAAAAGAGTCGGAGGACTGTCCCAATTTTCCAGGTTCGTTGGCTTTGGCAGGCGAGGGCTTTTTGCAAAACGATCTGGGAAAATGAGGTAGAATACTGCGTCACTAACCCATTCAGGATAATTTGTTAACATAATCTCTTCTCACCAGCTAGGAATTGCTCGACCGGTTGAAGACTTAGTTCTTGCATACGCAATAGCACGTTCCAGATCCTCTCTGGTGTCAACCTCGATAAATGGTTCTGCTAAGGTTCTGGGTATTACGAAAACTTTCGTTTGAATACCACCGCAGACTAACCTTAGTCCTTCCAGTCTCTCACGCTTCTCGGCAACTGTTGGTGTTTGAGATGCCGCTCTTAAAAGTGCGTCTGGTCTGAAGGCATAAATGCTAAATTGTCTGTGTCCATAGATTCTTTCAGCAGCACCTTTTAAATCTTCTCTATGTTTTATCCAAGGAACAGGGGCATATGAAAAATATACAGCCTGATTTGCGCTACCAAGAACAACTTTGACTGTTGTGTTACGATTGAACTCATCTTCCAAGTGGATGGGAGCTGCTACGGTTGCCGCGCCAAAAGCTGAATCGCATTGTTCGAGGGTTCTAATAACGCCGTCAACTAGTTCAGGGTTAAAGAAAGGAAGATCTCCTGGAATGCTTACAACCATGTCGAAAGACTTGCTTTTCTCTTTGTACTGCTCAACTACTTCCGCAACTCTTTCGATGCTTGAGCTATGTGAACTTTTGGTGTTAACTACTGTTGCTCGAAAACTACGAGCATTCTCCTCGATCTGAGTACTGTCTGCTGCAATGACCAACTCAGAAATTTTGGTGGATTTAGATGCTTCCTCCCAGACTCTGCAAAGCAGACTTTTTCCACCAATGTCTTGGACAAGTTTCGAGGGTAGACGCTCACTTGCATACCTTGCTGGAATAATGGCAAGACAGGTGCTCATAGATATCTCCCCTAATATCTTTCCCTTTGATAGTATCATACAGCTAGAGACTGCAAAAGCTGGTGAGGACTGTGTGGCTTAACCTGTAGCAGGTTCTCACGAAGGACGTAATCCTCTCTCTCTCTCTCTCTCTC
>JAAZON010000081.1 GCA_012797725.1 SAR324 cluster bacterium
CATGTTGATGGTGAATCTTTTTCATATCGTTATGTTCTGGAACGCTTGTGGTGGTGGTCTGTCAATCGATTCCGGAAAGGACGAGAGCCAGGTTATTACCTGGAAATTATGGTTGACTGTCCTGGTTTAGCAGATTTGTGTATACGGAGACGCCAGAGACTAGATGCCCTCTGGATCTTCAAAGAAGGTGCAACGTTAAAGAGTGGAAATGACGATTTTGATTCCCAGTTTATTGCGGTTTCTGGCAGCAAAAAAGAAATAGAATCTTACCTAGCATTATTCGAAAATCGGCAGGCAATCAAAAGACTGTTTGCAGAATTTGACTTAATTTATTGCTCAAATGGTGTGCTTTGTGCTGTCAAGGATCTGAGGATGTTCGATACTCCAGCACAAGGCCTGATTGTTTCCGCAGCTGCACAGCTTCAAGTGCTGTGCCGTAACATGTCAACTAAAGTTGGGATAATGGAGTCAGGGTGTAAACCTCCTTTAATAAGGAGCTGGATCAAAGGGCTTGTTTTGCTTGCTCTTTTATCATGGAGTTGCTTTTCAATTTATCATTACACAACCCTCGACATAAAAAGGCTCAGTACCGTTGGAGCCCTAGCGGGACTGGTTCTAAGTGCAATATTCGTTGGGATATTTTCTCCCTGGATACTTCGAATGAAGGCAGGAGATGAGACTTCGGCGAGACAAGGGATCTTGGCCACCTTTCTTGCTTCCTTTGTAATACTTTCATGCTTTTGTTCAGCAATCATCCTGACGCTTAATTGCAAATATGACGATACTCCTCCAAGGATCGTGACGGCATTGGTTTTGGGTAGGGAGGTGGGCCCACTTGATGACATTCTGGGGTATCAGCTTTTTGTGAAATCCTGGAGAAACGAAGGTGGCGTTGAAAGAATGAGAGTGGATGCGCTTGATTGGGCTGATGCTAGAGAAGGGGTCGATTGCGTTACTCTGCTTCTTCGAGATGGACGCTTTGGGTTCCCCTGGATTAAATCTTTTAATCTGGCCTCAGGCACTCTTGATCCAATGTGTGCGGCTCAAGGAAACGCGGCCTTGAAACAAGAAAAGTCCAGTGCAGATTTGGAATCAGAAGAAAAATCGGAGACTTTGGAGCCGGAAGCTACTTACGCAATGTCGGCTGCTGTGCATTTAAGTGATGAACAAGGGCTGGCGCTAGAAGCAGATCCTGCTCTCAAAGAATTATTTGAGGCACACTCGAATCGTCTTATTGAGCATATAATGTCATCCTGGTCTTGGGACGATGTTAGTGTGGATCTGCATGCTAGTTTTCAGTTAAGTATTCTAAAAAATGGGCAGCTAAAGAAATATAAAACTGTTCAGCGTTCAGGAAATGCCAAATTTGATTCGCGAGCATTGAGTGTAATAAAGAAATCAGTTCCATTCCCTCTTCCCCCAAAAGAGCTTGCAGGCTACTTTGATGAGTTGCGTTTGGATTTCCATTCAAGGGTAGTTGAGGAAAACGAGGACTCTGAGGAGGGAGAGGTGGAAGCTGTCAAAAAAAGGGGGAAATAGTGTTTCATATCAGCTTATCGAGCTAACCATTAGATGTATTAGGCCAACATGTGAATCTTAGGGCGATAAAAGCGGTTGAAAAGGGTGAGCATTATTTGATTTGGGGTTATAATAGTTCTTGGTGCTTCAGAGGAAAGAGCTTGGTGCGCAGCCGCTGGTTTCTTCATGAGACTGGAGGAAAGTCGGGACTTCGCAGGATCAGGTTGGCTGCTAACAGCAGCTCCGGGTGACCGGGGGAAAGTGCCACAGAAAAGAAAATAGCCTAAGTGGAGCCTCGTGAGGGCTGCCAGACTTCGCGGCTTTGCCGCTTCGTCGCGGTACCTTTAGCTGCTCCGCCGGCAAAGGTGAAACGGTGGGGTAAGAGCCCACCAGCAGAGGGGTAACTCTCTGGCTTGGTAAACCCCAATCGATGCAAGGCAGAATATAGGGACATGATTCTCGTGAAAAGAGAATCGAAGGTTGATCCGCCAAAGTTCCTGGGTCTAGCCGCATGAGCTTGTTGGTGACAACAGGCCAAGATGAATGGCTGCGGTTTTATGGGTCGAGAGACGCATAAAGCACAGAATCCCGCTTAAATCCAAGCTCTTTCCTCGGGAGCATTTTTTAGTCAGACAGTCTTTAAGGAAATCTGGGCTGG
>JAAZON010000082.1 GCA_012797725.1 SAR324 cluster bacterium
CAAACGAATCAAATAGTGCAACAAACCGCGCGCAACTTGCTGAGGAGATTTTCCAGATTCGGGATCACATGGTGAACCTTGCAAACTCCACATATCAAGGCAAATATATTTGGGGTGGACTAGACGATGATACGCCGCCTTATAGTGACGCTGCAACTTGGACTCCAGACTCTGGCTACACGAATCCTACTACGGGAGAAGCTCATGAACGTTGGGTTTTTAATAGCGACCCAGCAGCTCTATTGAGCAAAATGGTGAAGATTAGTGATGATGTTAGCGTTACAGTAAATACTCCCGGTAATAAAGTGTTTGATAACGCTATCCAGGCTCTTGAACGGCTGGGACGTGCTCTCTCTGGTTACAGGACTGAGCCAGCAGCAGGAGCACCAGACGGCAGTGGGGATCCCTATACTTTTCCGGATGACTACTCTGAGCAGACCGAGGATATCACCGAGTGTATTGATCTTCTGAAGAATGCTCGGGCAGTTGATATCCTTCCTGAGCAGGTGGATGTGGCAGGAAGGATGAGGAGGCTGCAGACAGCAGAATCTTTGATTGATTTATCCAAAACGTCAGGCCAAGAGGTTTTGGATCGGCTTCAGAACACCGACATGTTTAAGGCTGGTAGCGAGTTCTCGGCAGCCCAAACAGCGTTACAGGCGGCGCTGTTAGTAAACAGCCGTGTTCTGAACCAAAGCATACTCAATTACATTTGAAGACATTAAATTTTTGGAATTGCTCTTTATCTTCTTGCATCATAAAAGAGGTGAATAAGAGCATCATGTGTATATCATGGTACGTTCTGAAACTTTGCCAGGGAAGGCTCGATGCTAATATTAACAAGAAAACGTGGTGAGAGCATTTATATCGGTGGAAGGATTAAGGTCACCGTCGTTGAGATCAAAGGCAACCAGGTTCGGGTTGGTATTGATGCTCCGCAAGAAGAAAGAGTTTACCGAGAAGAAATCTACCTGCAGATTCTCGAAGAGAATAGGCAGGCAGCCGAAGCTGTGAGTAGTGAGGCTCAAGATATTAATAGCCTCTCGGATATGTGGGAAAAGAAAGGTGGCGCGGGGACGCCAACATCGAACTTGAGCGGGATTGCCCCTAGGCAGAAGCTCAGTTCGTTAACTAAGGCCTCTGTTAAGGGGCAGGAGATCCCGGTATTCAAGAGGCGAAAGAAAGAGAAGTCAGATGAGTGATAGCGAGACTGGCGCTAAGGAAATGATAGTGATAAAGAGTAGCCGTTTTGGCGATCTTGAAGTTGCCAAGGAAACTCTTATTGAATTTCCGACGGGTTTGATTGGATTTCCTAAGGCAAATACTTTTATTATGATCGATCATAAGCCACCATTTTCTTGGTTGCAATCAGCAGAAGATCCCAATCTTGCATTTGTTGTCATTGATGGCTTTGAGTTTGGTCAGGCTTTTGATTTAAAACCCCCGTTAGGTGATAAAGATTGTGATTTTCAGCCAGACGATGAGTATGCAATATTACTTATTGTAACAGTCCGCCCAGATCCACGCCAAACCACGGCAAATCTTAAAGCGCCTCTGTTTGTGAACATTAGAAACCGTAAAGGCGTTCAAGTTATCTTTGATGATTCCCGTTATTCTACAAGGCATCCATTGTGGACCGAAGATGCTGCCGCTCCAAATGCTCAAGAAGAGTCCCCAAAGGAAGACTCTGGCTTAGAGGGGGAAGGGAAATAGACTGGCAGCTGCTGAGTTCGTCATTGGGGATCTCAAAGATATTTAATTCCCGCTTTCTGAATCTGCTTTTTTGCCTCACTGATTCCGAGAACTGCTGTTCTGTTAACTGAATTGGAATATATGAATTCTCAGAATTCAGTAAAGCAGTTCTCAGACTCCGTTAGCTGTTAGTCCTGAAGCACAGCAGGCCAATTTACTCGTAAGCATGTTTCTCCGCCAAGAACTGCTCTTGAATAACCTCTATTAGTTTATCTATGTTTTCGATGACAGTGTCTTTGTCAAAGCCAACTAGCTTAGCAAGTTCTATAAGATCATTCCGCTGATCCGGATAGCCTTCGGGATTGCCGCTCCCAACAGCATGGGCAAGCATTTCTGCCAATTGAATAATGGCTGTTTTTTCATCCAATTGAGACCGAATTGGAGGATCGATAGGATCCTTGTAATGCAAAATAACTTGGCAGGTCTCATCCGAAAAATTCCATTTCTTTGCGACAAGCGCTCCAATAAGAGCATGGGAGAAGCCCAAGATAGCCTGTTCGGCTGTTACATAATCATCACCAAAGCTGTCAATTCGTTTTATTACTTCAGCATATTTTTTTGCTGAATCGGGTTTTGCCAAAAGCACAATCTGCCCAAGATTATGCAAAAGACCGAGTAGGAAGATTTCGTCTATATAGCTTTTCTTCAACTTGCGAGCTATTGCGGTTGCGCACATTGCAGTGCAAACTGAATTCTCCCATACAAGTTTTTGAATTCCAGACGAATCGGAAGACATTTGACGAAGAGTGGCAGCGATTGCTATACCCTTTAACGCCTTGAAGCCTATTATCATGACAGCTTGGCTAATTGTCGTGATTTCACGTTGTCTGGAGAACATTGCAGAGTTTGCGATCTTTAATACTCTTGCCGCCAA
>JAAZON010000083.1 GCA_012797725.1 SAR324 cluster bacterium
CATTTAATTCCTCCTTGAATTATTTGTTTGGCTTAAGCCTGAAGAACACCCTCAGGCTTAAATTGCACAAACAGCTTCATGCTGTTGTTTCCAATTGGCTGTCGCAGATTTAGTCGAAATTTGTTGGATGGGGTACTGCTATTTGGGTACTACCATGAACAACAGGAACTACTATTTACTGCCACACACCTAACCACGATTGAATAATCGACAACATTAGGAATTTTCTTGAGTAGAAAATCGTTCCTGTTGTCTCAGAGTATCACAGACTTCTGATTCTTTTGCTAGAAAGGTGGAGGACCAAACCCTTCTATGAATAAATTGTGTGGCCCTGTATTTTCAGTTGTGCAGGAGCATGATCACTCATAAAATTCACAGAACAAAATTTCCAGCCCGGATGGGACCGAACCCTTAATTGCAGATGAAGGATCGAAGAGGGGCGCGTTATATTATGCAAGTTCAATAGTTAATATCTGGTTTCCTCAAACTTGAACAAAGAAAAAGGCTCTGGAATGATAGAGAATCATGTGCCCCGCATGATCCTGCTCACCCAGAGCCCGAAGAAGTAGTGAGGTTCAAGGTAAAGGTGTTGGCCTTCACCAGGTTTGGGTGTTGAAATCTGTTATCCTGCCCTTCAATATCCACCCACTAATCGAAGGGGGCATTCATGCTGCTGGTTATGCAGCATGAATGCGCACCTCGCTCATTATCTTAGTAAAGAGAGCGCTAGAGCTGGCTGTTGATTAGCCTGAGCAAGAACGGCGGCGCCGGCTTGCTGCAATATGCCAAGTCTTGTCAACTCGGCAGCTTCAGTTGCAACATCCACATCTCTAATTCGGCTTTCTGCAGCAGCGAAGTTCTCACGAGCTACAGACAAACTGTTGATAGCGACTTTGAGTCGAGAATCAGCAGCGCCGAGGTTACCACGGGTCTGAGCAAGCGAAGAAATAGCAGCATTGACCGCATCAAGCGCATTCCTTGCAGCTGATTGACCTGCTTCAATGGTTGACCCGCTAATTGAAAAGCTCATTGAGGAGCTATTTGTGTTCGCAAGACCAAGAGCATTGAGGGTACCTCTGACATTGGATATTTGAATTTGCGCTGTTGACGCAGAGTCAAATCCCACTTGCAGAACGATACTGCTTCCAGCCGAGAGCAAATTAACACCGTTAAAGGTAGTTGTTGTTGCGATACGCTCAATTTCAGAACCCAGTGCCCAGAACTCATTCTGAAGAGCTGAACGTTGTTGAACAGAGAACACGCCGTTTGCTGATTGCTCAGCCAATTCACCGAGTCTCTGTAGTACGTTTGAGATCTCTCCGAGAGCACCATCTGCAATTGCTATTGTTGAAATACCATCATTAGCATTTCTAACAGCAACGCTGGCGATTCTTTGATTTGCTCGAAGAGAATCAGCGATTGCAAGGCCTGCAGCATCATCACTAGCTTTGTTGATTCTCTGACCAGAGCTTAATCTTTCAAAGGTTGTGCTTAACGCATCAGTTGCAATTCCTAATCTTCGTTGAGCTTGAAGAGAGACAATATTATTACCAATTGTAATAGACATTAATTCCTCCTTGAATTACACACCTGGCATAAGCCTGAAAATCAGGCCTAGACCTCAATTACACCCGCAGCCTCATGCTGCCTTTTCTCAATTGGTTTTCTGGTTGTCGCGATTTGAATTGAAATTGTTGGATGGGGTACTGCCTATGGGTACTACCATTTACAACAAAACTTCTATTTACTGCCACACACCTAACCACAAATAGTGATACGGCAGAAATTGGTTTTTGCTTGAGCGAAAAAATAAAAGTCTTGAGACAAAATCTTTTTTGAATTGAGTGTCTTTGATAAAACGAGCGATTCCAGAGACTTATGCGCACGAAGGGCTTCCCAAGCATTTTGGAAACAATGTGCATCTAATCGAGAAAGGTTTTTTGTTCGCTGGTGACAGACTAGACTTGACTGTTATAATCAATTTAAGCGGTTTTCTTTGTCGGCTTAAGAGATGAAACGACTCACAATAGCTTTAATTACAGGTTTTTTTCTTTTGCACTTTCAATGGGTAACGGCTGCGTCTGCAAATCCAATTTATGTGATTAAAGAGAAAGACTGAAGTATTCGTTTTACAACGCGGGAGCCTAGTGAAGGTGTGCAAGCGCAAGTGTTCACAGCTCGAAAAGGCTCCTTTGCCCGGTATTCGATGAAGGGATATAGAAAAATTTTTAACGGTGAGAAGTTGTCTCGGCGTTACTGGGATGTTATAGAACGGGCAGCAAGTAGATACGGGTTAGAAAGACATTTAATTCAGGCAGTCATTCATGTTGAGTCGTATTTTGATCCCTTTGCTGTTTCTCCAAAAGGGGCATGTGGTCTTATGCAGTTGATGCCAGATACGGCGCGAATGCTTAGAGTGAAGAATAGTTTTGAAGCAGAAGCAAACGTGATGGGTGGTACGCGTTATCTTGCTTTTCTTTTAAGACGCTTCAGAGGAAATTTGCGATATGCTTTGGCAGCATATAATGCTGGAGAGGGCGCTGTTGAGAAATATAATGGGATTCCCCCTTATGACGAGACCTTGGCTTATGTTGACGAGGTTCTTCGAATGAAGAAACGTTACGAAGTTTTTGCAAATGGCTAGTAATTACATAAAACAAATACCAAATTGGCTTACTTATATCAGATTAGGTCTAGTTCCACTTTTTGTAATTCTTTTGCTTGATTCAACTGGGGGAACGGCCAAAGCTGCAGGGGTTGTTTTTATTGTTGCAGCAATTACTGATTTCTTGGATGGTTTTATCGCGCGAAAAATGGGCGCTGAAAGTGATTTTGGCAAGCTCATGGATCCGCTCGTAGATAAAATGCTTGTCCTGTCTGCATTGATCATGCTTGTTTCCCTTAGAAGTTTAGAATCAGGAAACTCATGGGTGCCCGGTTGGATGGTGGTTTTAATAGTTGTGCGAGAGATCTGGGTAACAGGCCTTAGGGGTGTTGCTGCAAGTCGGGGCGTAGTGGTTCCGGCTGGAATTTGGGGCAAATTAAAAAGCGCCTTGCAAATGGTGGCAATACCCATGGTGCTTTTCTATGACGTGGAAATTTCACTGCTGGGTTTAAATCTCACAAGCCAGGTTTGGGGACTTAATCTGCTTCTCGTTTCCATAGTGTGTAGTTACATTGGGGCTTATGAATATACGGCCTCGATCTTGTTTCCAGAAGAGACGAGTAGCCAGGAACCTATTCAATAATAAGAGAACCGGAGGGACGAAATTCTTTTCGTCCGATATATCCGGCCTTGTAGAAACAAGGGCTCCCTCCAGCACTGGTGCAGATGCTCTCAAAGCTCGAAGTGAAAAGACTTCGTCTACGTTGACGTCAGACGCGAAACACGGCAGGCGTGGACGTTTTATGTTAAACGTCTATGCGCCTTACGTAGTACGCAAAGCGCGTGGTCTCCTGTCTTAATTCGTCCTCCAACTTTCCAATTGTTCAAAGGCGGGAGCGTTGGTGGAAGTTAATAGAGTATCTTCTGCGCTCATAGGCACAACCTTGTTTAGAACCTTCACTAGGGATCCGTAAAAAATGCCGATTTGCATCAGAAGAAAAGACCTATTTTGCAAGAATCTCGCTTTTTGAGTTCAACTAATTTA
>JAAZON010000084.1 GCA_012797725.1 SAR324 cluster bacterium
GATTTTTTGCAGAGAAATAAAATGGAGGGAAGACCCTTCTATAATACCGCCGGGGCAGCAAGAATGCTTGCCCGTGAGAGGCCAATTGGAACGGCTGTTATTGCTAGCCGACTATGTGCAGAACTTTATGGCCTTGAGATATTAAAGGATAATGTGGAGAACAATGCCTCCAATACTACGAGGTTTATTATTTTGTCGCGTGAAGCACTTCAAATGTAGGGGGACAAGTGTTCAATGCTCTTTGTGACGAAGCATCAACCAGGCGCTCTCTTCAATTTCCTTCGAGTATTCTCAGAGGCTAGTATTAATTTAACCCGAATTGAATCACGACCTTGGCACGGAGAAGGCGCACAGGTGGCTTTTCTGCTAGATTTTCAAGGCAGTAGCTTGGATCCAAAAGTTCAAGCCGTGCTTGAACAGCTAAAAGCTCAATGCCAGCAATTTAGGCTCTTTGGATGTTATAAAGAATGGAAGGGCGGTGAGCGAAATGATCACTGAATTATTCATCGATGAATTAATTGAATTAATCGTCAATGAATCAGTCTCATGAAATCAGCTGTCTTTAGCGCCGCTGTTATATTACTAACATGGAAGTTCGATCCGAAGCACTCAAAGGCTAGGAATGCTAATAGCGAAATTGTCAAAAGTTTGCAAAATTATCTTAACGGTGAAAATTTCTGAGTAATAAACAGCTCGGTCAAAGAAGAACATAGACACTCACTCTAGTGCACATATTTAGGAAATGCGATTAGTGGAGTCCATTTATTTGCTTCTCTTGTACAAATCCAAATTTTAATTCAACATTAGCTTGATAAAATTGGAATTGTTGATATCTTCATGATTCTCATTGCCCCCGTTATTTTTGTACCTGTGGAACTTATACTGAGTAATTTTTTCAAAAGCTGACGCTTTGAAAAAACTATGCTTTTTTGTTTTAACTGTTCTGTCTGCATTGTCCTGGATTTTGGTTATTGTTTCCAGGCTTTTTGCTTTCTTGTTTCACTAATTCACTTTAGGCTATCGTCATTTCTGTACTCGTACTTTCTAGCATGAAACGCCACTTATGGTATCAGGGCGTAGGAGAATTTCAGAAAAAAAATACAAATTTTCTCGTTTATTAAAACGCGAAGCGCTCGTTATGTATGTATTTAGTCGTAACGCCCATTTCTTTAAGTGATTGTTCCAGCTTTGACATCATCGGTGGAGGTCCGCATAAGTAATGGTCACAATCAGAAAAATCAGGCAGTAGACGCGAGACCTTTTCACGATCTATATTGCCCCGTTCCCCCTGCCACTTCGGGTCAGCACTTAGTACGTAATAGAGTTGTAAACGATTTTCTGCTGCAAGGAAGTCAAGTTCGGCTTTGAGTGCAATGCCTTGTTGAGTCCTATTTCCGTAGAACAAAGTGACCTTCTTGCCCAGTTGCAAAAACTCTTCAGCCAAGGCTCGAAGTGGTGTAATTCCGATTCCCCCAGCATACAATGCAACTTTATCTTTTTTGCTACGCGCCGCGGTAAGTGTGCCGAATGGACCATCGAGAAGAATTTTTGTTCCACTAATTAGCTGTGGGACTTTGCGTGTGAAATCGCCGAGTGCCTTAATGCTCAATCGCAGAGTGTCTCCTCCAGGAGCTTTGGACAGGGAGAAAGGATGTTCCTCCCACCAAAATCCCTTTGCTAAAAAACGAACGCTAACAAACTGACCGGCCGCAAATTTGAAGGCTTTGATATTCTTGCCGCCGATTAGCACCGAAACTACGTCTTCACACTCGGGTTTAATTTCCAGTATTTCAAATCTGTAGCGCCAAAAGAGCAGAACCGGACGCACAAGGCGATAGTAAGCGATGTTGAGGGCCAAAAACCCATACAGGAACCACCAGTAACCTACAAAAATCGAAGTTGCTGTAGCTGTTGGGCCGGTTTCAAACTGATGCTCGATGCTAAAATATAAGCCGACATATACCAGGGGATGCAGAGCGTACCACCAACCATAAGGAAGTCTGCGCCGCCCCCAAAACGTCCAAAGTATGCCAGCAATGATTATTATCGTCACACCAAGCATAGCCTCTGCCACGTCGTCCCAATTATCGAAGAAATCAAGCACTTGGGCCCAAAGCCCC
>JAAZON010000003.1 GCA_012797725.1 SAR324 cluster bacterium
ACACTCACTCAAGTGATATGAGAAGCAGTTTCGTAGATTCTTTTCTGATATCATTTGGATACTGACTTGTTTCTATCTGTTATATAAGATTCTTTTACAAGGGAATTGCTTTAAGGCCTTATTGAAACGCGTAAGATAAAGGCGGGGATACCACTCCGATGATTTTAGCACGGATAAAAGCTATGATACCAACTCTGCGATAATATAATGGCAGTGAGGAAATCGCAACTTTATCAATTCTCGATCCTGAATTCTTGAAGTGTGTAATTGCAACCAAAGGGGGATTAAGCGTGGCACGTCTTGAAGACATAACTGTTGGCAGCAGTGTAATTGGTATTACTGGCAATATACCTGTTACCGTTGTAGCGGTTAAATGGCACGGAATTGCTGTTTTAGAGATTACCTTCAAAAATAGCGAAGGGCAGCTAGCCAATCAGTTGTTATATAGAGAAGATGAAGTGCAGTTAGCTGTATCAGAGGGAAGTCTTCCGTGGAGTTTCGACGCTGATGCCAACTTATTTCGACTTGCTTCAGAAGCATACCGTATACACCTTGCACATATTTTCGATCCGTATTTAGCTATACACACCTCTGAGATAGAACCACTTCCTCACCAGATTTCTGCTGTATATCAGGAAATGTTGCCGAGGCTTCCACTACGCTTCATCTTGGCAGACGATCCTGGAGCCGGAAAAACAATTATGACTGGGATATTTTTGAAAGAACTCCTTGTTAGAGGTGGGCTAAAACGCTGCATGATAGTATCGCCTGGCAACCTAGCTGAACAGTGGCAAGATGAGCTATATCGAAAGTTCAACCTCCGGTTTGAGATATTAACCAACGATAGGATCGAAGCCGCAGTTACGGGCAATGTTTTCTCAGAAATGAATCTGTGTATTGCAAGGTTGGACAAACTCTCCCGTAATGATGAGATACAAAATAAGTTGCGCGTTACTGACTGGGATCTGATCGTTTGCGACGAGGCACACAAGATGTCTGCAACAATATGGGGTGGTGAGGTCAAATACACAAAACGTTTCCAGTTGGGGCGGCTTTTGTCACAGATTACTCGTCATTTTCTACTTCTAACCGCTACACCGCATAATGGCAAGGAAGAAGACTTTCAACTTTTTATGTCGTTGATAGATCAAGATCGTTTTGAAGGGGCTGCCCGTAGAGGAAACCATTCTGTAGATGTCTCTGATGTTATGAGGCGTCTTGTCAAAGAGGAACTTTTGAAGTTTGATGGAACACCTTTATTCCCTGAACGGATTGCCTACACTGTAAATTACGACCTTTCACCTATAGAGGCTACGCTATACAGTGCTGTAACTCATTATGTTCAGGAAGAATTCAACCGCGCGGATCAGCTAAATAATGAGCGTAAAACCACAGTCGGGTTTGCACTTACCATACTACAACGAAGGCTTGCCTCTTCGCCGGAGGCTATTTATCAATCATTGAAGCGTCGCCGAGAACGTTTAGAAAACCGGCTTGCAGAAGAACGTATTGGAAAGCGTGCAGCTGAATATTCATTCCCTATATATGAAGATTATGATGACGATGACTTGCCGTCCAACGAACTGGAAGATGCTGAGGAAAAGGTCACAGACCAAGCATCTGCTGCATCGACTATTTTAGAATTAGAAGCTGAAATACAGACATTGAAAGAGTTGGAGCGCATGGCCAACGCAGTACGAACCAGCGGTGAGGATAGAAAATGGGACGAGCTATCTAAACTTTTACAAGATAACGAGAATATGTATGGTGCAGAAGGCGTTAGAGAAAAGCTGATTATTTTCACAGAGCACCGTGACACATTGCGTTATCTTTCCAATAAGATCCGTTCCCTTCTTGGAGAAGAGGAGGCTGTTGTTACAATACACGGGGGTTTGCTCCGTGATGAACGCCGAAAAGTTGAAGAACTCTTCAAACAGGATAAAAGAGTACGCATCCTAATAGCCACTGACGCAGCAGGTGAAGGTATAAACCTTCAGCGTGCACATTTGATGGTTAATTATGACCTGCCTTGGAACCCCAACCGCCTGGAGCAGCGTTTTGGACGCATCCACCGTATTGGCCAAACCGAGGTCTGTCATTTGTGGAATCTCGTTTCAAAAGAGACACGGGAAGGTATGGTGTTTCAGCGACTTTTCGAAAAGCTAGAGCAGGAACGTGAAACGCTTGGAGGGAAAGTCTTCGATATTTTGGGGAAGATCACATTCAACAACCGCCCACTGCGTGAGCTGCTTATCGAAGCCGTGAGATACGGTAATGACCCGGATGTGAGAGCAAGATTGTATCAGGTTGTTGATAATTCTCTTGATCGCAACTCTCTTCAAAGACTATTGGATGAATATGCATTGGCCGAAGATGCTATGGACGTAAATCAAGTGATGGCAATCCGTGAGGATATGGAAAGAATGGAGGCTCACAGGCTGCAACCACATTTCATTGAGACGTTCTTCATAGAGGCATTCACAAGCATTGGTGGTAGGATTCTGCATCGCGAAAAAGGGCGATATGAGATAACATCTGTGCCATTCGCGGTCAGAAACCGAGATAAGCAGATTGGTTTTGGTGAACCTGTGCTCAATAGATATGAGCGGATATGCTTTGACAAGACTTATCGCAATGTCCAAGGGCAGATTCCAGCTGCGCTGATTGCTCCAGGGCATCCGCTTCTTGAAGCAATAATCGACCTTGTTCGAGAAAAAAATGCAGATGTTCTGAAGCGCGGGGTAGTACTCGTGGATGATAATGATCATAGTGAAGACGTGCGCCTTCTGTTTTATGTTGAGGATTCCGTGCAAGACGGCGTAGTTCTTCCGAATGGCGGCAAACGTGTTATCTCTAAACACATACATTTTGTCGAAATTAAAAAAGACGCTTCCGCGAAAAGTGCGGGCTACGCACCATATCTAGATTACCGTACAGCGAGAGAAGATGAGCAAGATGTAATCCGTCCATTCTTAAGTAGTCAGCAATGGCTACAGACTGATATTGAAGAGAAAGCAGTGGATTATGCTATCTCTAACATTATCCCTGCACATGTTGCTGAGGTTAGAACTCGAAAAAACAATCTCATCGACAAAACCGTAAAAGCAGTAAAAGAACGCCTGACAGCTGAAATACAGTATTGGGATTTTCGTGCAGCTGATTTGAGGCAAAAAGAATCCGCAGGAAGATTAAATGCCAGGTTGAACTCCCAAATGGCCGCCCGCCGTGCAGAGGAGCTCGCAGCACGTATGCAAAAACGATTGACAGAATTAGAGAAAGAGAAGCAGATTTCTGCAACGCCACCTGTTGTTGTCGCGGGAGCAGTGGTTATTCCAATAGGACTTATAAATAGGCTGAAAGGAAGACAACCTGATATGCTTGCAGTAGATGCTTCAGCAAGGCGTGAAATCGAACTTAGAGCTATGAAAACAGTTATGGATATCGAATCATCCCTTGGGTATATTCCTAGCGATGTAAGCGGGGCTAAGTGCGGCTACGACGTGGAATCTCTGATTCCAAAAGAGTTGCGTGTAAACAGCTCTCCACTACGTTTTATTGAAGTTAAGGGGAGAACCATAGGAGCTACTACTGTAACTGTAAGCAAGAATGAGATACTAACGGCTTTCAATAAGCCTGATGAATATATTCTTGCCATTGTTGAAGTAGATGGAACAGATGCAAACACTGTTTACTTAAAACATCCATTTAGTGAACGACCGGACTTTGCAGCTACAAGTGTGAACTACGATATTGGTGATCTGATAGAGAGAGCCGAAATTATTCTAGAGAGAGGTCAATTGTATGGAGTATAAGAAAAAACTGATTGAAGTTGCAATGCCGCTCCCCGCAATAAATAAAGAATCTAAACGCGAGAAATCTATTCGGCACGGGCATCCTTCAACACTCCACTTATGGTGGTCAAGAAAACCAACTGCTGCAGCTCGTGGAGTAATCTTCGCATCACTTGTGGACGATCCTTCCAGCCATCCAGAGCTGTTCCCTACTGAAGAGGAACAGATAATCGAACGCAATCGCTTATTCTCGCTAATGGAAAAACTTGTGCTATGGGAGAATTCCAATAACCAGGAAATATTGGCTGAAGCAAAAGCCGAAATTTTAAAATACACAGATGGTCGAATGCCTGCTTTACTTGATCCGTTTGCAGGAGGCGGTACAATTCCATTAGAAGCGCAAAGACTTGGACTTGAAGCACATGCTAGCGACCTAAATCCGGTTGCTGTAATGATAAACAAAGCAATGATTGAGATACCGCCGAAATATGCTGGAATGCCACCTGTTAATCCTAAGGCACGTATAGAAATGATAAACCAGGGATGGCTTGGCGCTGCTGGGCTCGCAGAGGATGTGCGGTATTACGGTGAATTATTAGAAAAGGAAGCTTTCAAAAAGATTGGATACTTATATCCTCCTGTAAAAGTACCTTCAGAACTAGGAGGTGGACAAGTAACGGCTATTGCTTACTTATGGGTAAGAAATGTCAAATGCCCTAACCCTGCTTGTGGTTGTGAAATGCCGCTTACTAGCAGTTTTTTTATTGCAAAGACCGAAGGAAGAGAAATATTTGTTGAACCGACCGTATGTGGTTCTAAGATAGCTTTTTCGATTCATAAAGGGAAGAATGCTCCAGAAGGAACCGTGAAACGTTCAGGAGCGAAGTGCATTTGTTGTGGTCAACCAGTTGGTTTTCAGTACATACGTGAAGAAGGTAAAGCAGGGCGAATTACTTATAGAATGATAGCCGTAGTCGGACAAGGAAATAGAAAGCGTCTCTATATTCCGGTATCAGAAGAACAAGTAAAAACAGCGTTTTCTGCACATTATAACGATCCTCCATCAGGTGAACTGGGTTATTATCCTGGTTATATCAACCCAGTTGGTTATGGCATAACACATTTCGATACGATGTTCACCAAAAGACAGTTAGCTGCACTCACGACTTTTCGAGACCTAATTCCCGAGATACAAAAAGCTGTTGTCAAAGATGCCCTTATCGAATTAAAGAATGATGAAAAAGCAGATGAATATGGGAAAGCGATTGCATTATATCTAGCTTTGTCAGTTGATCGTCTCGCAAATCGACTTTCCAATATTTGTATTTGGAATGCAACAGGTGAAAAAATCGAACAGACATTTGGTATGCAGGGGATTCAGATGACATGGAATTTTGCTGAAGCGAATGTCTTTAGCGGTTCTACGGGTAGTTGGAGTAGTTCGCTTGAATGGATTCCGAAATGTCTTGAGCAACTACCTTGTGGAGAAATTGGAAATGTTTATCAGTCGGATGCTCAAAACGATTTGGGATTAAGAAATGTAATGGTATCTACTGATCCGCCGTATTATGACAGCATTATTTATGCAGATTTTTCTGATTTCTTCTATGTTTGGATGAGAGGAGCATTAAAAAGTGTTTTCCCCGAAGTATTCAATACGGTGTTAACTCCCAAGAATGAAGAATTAATTGCAAACCCCAATAGATTTGATGGTGACAAAAAAGCTGCACAAATCTACTTTGAGAATGGTATGGTTCTTGCTCTTAAGCAAACGTATA
>JAAZON010000085.1 GCA_012797725.1 SAR324 cluster bacterium
CAGGACAGGCCCACGATTAAAACTTTCTCTAGTTTCCTTATACCATTGCAGCCGTATCGCATTGGGCGCAGCGACAAATAACCATAAAGCCTGGGCTAATTTTTTATCCCCTGCACTTTCAATCATCTTCGCACGTTTGTTACCTAATTCTAGTATTTTTTCTGACTTGTACTTTGGGATATCCTCTGGCTTAACTGGCTTAGATGTTGATTGCTTTTGCTCGAGTATTGCGCTAACCTCTCGAATAACGTAATCAGCCTCCCTCCCAGCACGCAATAAAAGTTCATTGTCAGAAAAGCTTTCTACGCCCAATTGAATAGCATGCTTGTTGGCATGAACAAGTTGTTCCAGTGCCAACATAGCTGCACTGTGGTCTTCTGTATTAGTTGATCCAACTTCATGCAAAGAACTTGTCGCCGAAAGAAAGAAAACACTAAGCCGACCTTCTTCTTCGCTTTGCGCGACGCCGGCAGTAAATCTTCCCAAAAAGTCACCGATAACATTGCGTTTATCTGGGTGTGACACCCACATCCTTCCTAATACTTCCGCAACTCTTTCTGTTGACCCATGCCCTTCAGGACTAGTGATACTTGGCCCTAGGGCTCGCTTTGTTCTTGAAATGACATGTTCGGGCCCTGTCATCTGACCTTCGTCTAAAGCTGCCCTGAGTACCCAATCTATTATCCGTCTGGACACTACGGCGTCCTGATTAGGCAGTATACCTTCATCAACAACTAAACCAATTGCAGCAGCAAGATCTTCAGAATCGCCATAACGAGCAGCGTCATAAACTACTTCAATCATTTCGAATTCACTTGGTCTAGGGCTTGCTGTGTTTGGTTTAGTTGTGTCTGTTGTTTTCATCTTTTTGTTTCAACATAGTCTTTGTATACGGGTTAAAGGATTATCTTACATAATTTTTAGTATACTTTATTTGTCATCATTCGTCAAGTTTGGGAGCTGCGCCCTCTCTACATCTAATGTCTCGTTCCTGGAGCGCTAGATCATCAGCAACCGCACCTAAGACTCTTGCTGCAGCCTCTACACCTAAAGCCATACCCCTGAATAAGTCGTTAGGTGGTCCATCACCCGTTGTTAACGCACTATGCCACTCAGACTGGACAGACTTAGCCACTCTAAGAACTTCTTTGCTTGCGGCGTTTATTTTTTGTCTAGCAAAATCAATCCTGTCAAGATCCGCTGCAGCCAAAAGGTCTTTCACGTCATTCATCATTTCGGGTGCCTTTTCAGGAGTTTTCTCACGCCTAAGCCTTGTTTTCTTACATGCCATAAACTTTATTATATAATATCTTGACCATTATATATACAGCTTCATTATTTTAGATGCCCATTTTCGCAAGAGTAGAAAATTTTTTAGCAAAAATCTAAGATGGTACACCCCTATCATCAAGTGACGACTCTAGCTGCTGAACGAAACTAGTTGCTAACAATCTCAAATTATTGATTTCTTGAAAGGCTCAGCCAAAAACGGCCATACCTATTTA
>JAAZON010000086.1 GCA_012797725.1 SAR324 cluster bacterium
TAGGATTGCGGTTAACCGCGAGTACGAAGAACTTGAACGTTTCCTAGCAGCAGCCCCTAGATTAATGCGTAAAAACGGGCGTTTTGCGTGCATTAGCTTTCAATCTGGAGAAGACAAGATCGTTGCAAGAACCTTTCGAGAGTGGGCATCTGGAGATACTGCACCAGCATATCTTCGGACTGCTCACTCGAGGGAGGGGATTGGGACGCTTGTAAATAAAAAGCCGATTACCGCATCAGAGGAAGAAATTTTAAGAAATTTATCTTCCCGAAGTGCGCGACTTAGAGTATTTCTTTTTCACTGAGGTGTATAAATAATGAGTATTTCGCTGGACTATCAGCTTGTGTATAACAGAAAAGGAAGTTTGGTTGTTCCGATCTATTGGCAGATTGCAGCGGCGCTTCTCTTACTCGTTTCCTTAAGTCTGCGTATTTGGGTCAAGATAGAGACTACTGATGCGGGCTATAAATTGGCACGTGAGCGCGAAACAACTATTGCGCTTGATATGGAACGAAGAGAACTTGAGCTGCAGCTTTCTGTATTGATGCGGCCAGATAATTTGGCGCAAGAAGCTCAAAAAAGATTGGGACTTGGTGCTTTAAAACCAGGACAAGCACGCAAAGTTGAGTTTTGATAGCACTCTGGGAGCAGCGAAGTGTACGAAGGATTTTTAAGGTTTTCGTCTTGTGGAGGCTTCTCTAGTCGTTCACACCATCTTTTAAATCCCCGATGTAGGAAGGCAAGGCTAAAGCTTATTATGGCTTTTTGCGTGTGCTGGTCTTCTATCCTCATAATGAGGCTTTTCTGCCTTCAGGTGGTGAATTTTGAGCAGTGGCAAGAATGGGCGTTGAAGCAACACTTTGCAAAAGTTGAAGTTGCCTCGGAGCGAGGCCCTATTTACGACAGGAACGCCAAGTTGCTTGCAGTTTCAGTTCCGGCAGGCTCCATCTATATCAGGCCAAGACAAATAAAAGACAAGGCAGAGGCCATAAAAAAACTTTCCGAACTTCTGGGTGTGAAGCCCTCAATTGTTGCGGAAAAGTTCGATAACAAAAGCCCATTCGTTTGGATTAAACGTCAAGTGCCAAGATCCCTGGCGAGAAAAGTTGAGGATTGGAAGCTTCCCGGCGTGGGTTATATATTAGAGGCAAAAAGGTATTATCCTTTCAATCAGGCTGCCAGCAGTCTAATTGGTAAAGTTGGAGTTGATGGGATTGGGCTTTCTGGTGTCGAAGCCTTGTATGAAAAGAAATTGCACGAAGATCATCTGCAGACCAGAGTGGTCAGGGATGCCCTTGGGAAAACCTTGCAGTTTGCTTCGGGTGAGAAAGAGTCTTTTGAGTTGCCCCGAGGTGAGCCTCTTCGCCTCACGATTGATGCGGATTTGCAGCAAATTGTTGATGAAGAGCTGGAGCGTGGTCGCCAAGCATCAAATGCAAAGGCAGCGTATGCCGTGATGATTGATTCTGACACAGGGGAAATACTAGCTATGAGCCAAGCTCCTGCGCTAAATCTAAATAGCGCGAGCACGGGAACCGCAAAGGAGCTAACTAACAAAGTGGTGGAAACTGTTTTTGAGCCAGGCTCGATTTTTAAGCCCATTGTAGCAGCGTCGGCAATAGAACTTGGGTTGGCTCGCCCTTCTGATATGATTGATTGTGAGCGAGGTAAGTTTCGTTTTGGAAAACACATAATAAAGGATGTGCATGGACAGGGTCTCTTGAGTCTTCGTGATGTGGTTGTGCGTTCATCTAACATTGGGATGACAAAAATAGGAGTTCGCATGGGCTCTGAGAGGCTATATAAATCAATCAAACTTTTCGGATTCGGTGAGCCCTCAAATCTTGGGTTGCCAGGGGAAAGCAGGGGCATCTTTCGATCCGATAAGGTTTTGGCGCCTGTAGATGTGGCAACACATGCTTTTGGACAGGGGATAGCCGTAACACCACTTCAGTTAGTAAGGGCAATTGCTGCAATTGGGAATGGTGGAAAGCTTCCTAAACTTCGCTTATTGCAGAGCGACGAGCCGTTTCAAAGTAAACGTTTAATTTCCGAAGAAACAGCATCGATGGTTCGGGACATGATGTTTGGAGTTGTTGAGGATGCTCATGGAACCGGAAAACAGGCAGCGATAAAAGGTGTGCGAGTTGGTGGGAAGACAGGAACTGCTCAAAAAGCACGTGCTGGAGGTAGAGGCTACGCACCAGGCTCCTATGTCGCCTCTTTTGTTGGATTTGTTGATGCGACTCCTATTGGTATTAAACAGAATATCAGCTTAATTGTCTCAATTGATGAGCCTAAGACAAAAGTAATTTATGGAGGCACACTTGCAGCACCTGTTTTTCGAGAAATCATGCTAAAAAGCCTCAAATTGTTGGCTACTCGGTACGAGCTTCGTCCCCCAGAAATTGTAGAAGATGCATTGCCAAAAAAGAATTTCACTACAGTTTCCTATCGACCTGCATAAGAATTTTGGCGGATTGTCTATCTTACACCCTGACCGGGTAAAAATTCTCCATAGGCTTTGTCAGGTCCGAGAATGTGAGAGAGAACCTCATCTCTGAACTTTGTAATGAGCTTTATTGATATAAAATCACCTTTCCTTGATCTTTCGTAGCAATTTTCAAGTTCTTTTATGATCTTCACATGATCGTTTCTTTGTTTTTCAAGGCCTATATAGTTATTACCTGCCAGCAATTTTTCTTCGCATGCGGCATGTTCTCTGTAAAATTTAATGAAGCTTTGAAAAAGCTCTAATAGCTCTGCTTGGCTTTTGTTTTCATAAATTTTGTCAGCAAGCTGATTTAATAAGAGTAGAAGTTTTTTTATGTTGTTCGTCAAAAACGCTAACTCTTACGTTATATGTATCAGACCAGGGTGCAAATGAATTCATAAACTTACTTATAACATGAATTTGGATGGTTACGACTCGCATAAATGCATAGTCATTAAAACCGCCCATACCTTCACAATGACATAATCTTTAGAATCTCTATCCTCCAGTGTAAACGCGTCTATAATAGGTTTATTATCATGGATAAAATGGATAAATGTCTATACTTTGTAATTCGCAGAGGCTAGAAATAGTATTAGATTCGGCGACTTTTTAGTGGTGTTTGATATGATTCTATCGGTACAAGAAATTGTAGAAATAATAGGTGCAAAGCCAAGAAACATGGTCCAGATGGATTTGCAAATAACAGGTTTGTCTGCCAATAGTGCCAATTGCAAAAGGGGATTTGTGTTTGTTGCCATTCCAGGAGTTGGTGCAGATGGGCATGACTATATTAACGAGGCTTTCAGCCAGGGTGCGGTAATTGCTGTTGTTTCTGATTCATCTAAGCTAGGCGAGAGGCCTGGCCTGTTAGTAGAGGATACGAGGAAGTCTTTAAGTAAATTGGCAAGCGTTTTCGCTGGTGAGCCTTCGAAAAAACTTTTGTGCATAGGAATTACTGGGACTAATGGTAAGACTACAATAAATTTGCTTATATATAACATCCTGCAACTGTTGGGAGAAAAAAGCATAAGAATTGGGACTCTTGGTACTTTTGCCGAAGGTGTGATTGACAGAAAAGAAGGGCTTACAACCCCCGATCCTGTGACACTTCATGAAGATTTAGCATTGGCTTTTTCCAGCGGTGTGAAGGCGGCTGTTATGGAGGCTTCTTCACATGCTCTGCATCAGGAGCGAGTAAGTGAGGTTGATTTTGATATCGGCGTCTATACGAACCTGACTCGGGATCACCTCGATTATCATGGTGACATGGAAAACTATTTTAAAGCCAAACTCAAACTCTTTGAGTTGATCTCAAAAGGGAGTAAGTCTCATAAATTAGGAATAATTAACATTGACTGCCCTTATGGGCGAAGACTGATGGGAACGAAGGGATTAAAACTGATTTCCTATGGCACAGCGGAAGATGCCATGCTTCGAATAAGTGATATTGAGAGCAGTTCGAGTGAGAGCTCGTTTTGCATTTCATATGGTTCTTTGAAACGTAAGATCCAGACTAAGTTTATCGGCCGTCATAATGCTTCAAATATTGCGGGGACGTTAGGTGTTTTTCTTGGGCTTGGATACGAGTTTGATGCTCTTCTCTCGGTGCTTCCCAAGCTTCCTCAGGTTCCAGGCAGACTTGAATATGTGGCAGGTGAGGGCTTTGACGTCTTTGTTGATTATGCGCATACTCCGGACGCTCTTGAAAATGCGCTTGGAGCACTTAAAAATCTTAGCAAAGGCAATCTTTGGGTGCTCTTTGGTTGTGGCGGAGATCGTGATAAAGGAAAAAGGCCTCAAATGGCGGAAATTGCAGCACGAAATGCCGATAAGATAGTTGTGACATCAGATAATCCGAGGACAGAGGATCCTCAGGATATTATTAATGGTATTTTAAGCTCTGGAATTAAGCCTGATATTGTTAATCCTGATAGACGGGAGGCTATTAGGGCTGCAATACGAAGCGTGAGGAGGGGGGATGTGCTCTTAGTTGCTGGAAAGGGGCATGAGGATTATCAGATAATTGGGAAGACGAAAATCCATTTCTCAGATGTTGAAGAGATAAGAAAGGCTCTAGCCGAGCGTGCTTCTAAGCCCTAAACTAAGATGGATATCAGAGCTGCCCCGTTTTTTGAGCAGATTTTCAAATCCCAGACAATTTGTTGCTTTTTAGTGATTGTTTAGTCGTTTTGTTGTGGAGTGCTTGTGTTGTATTACTTGTATACCCTGAAATCTTCAGTTAGTTGGCTCAATGTCTTCAAATATCAGACTTTCAGGGCGATGCTGGCGTTTTTGGTTTCATTTGCTTTGGTGCTAATTTTTGCACCGATTTTCATAAGATATCTAAAAAAAAAGGGAGTTAAAGGGCAACCTATCCGAGACGATGGCCCCGAGAGGCATGAGCTGAAGGAAGGTACTCCAACAATGGGGGGCTTTGTTCCCGTTTGTGCCGTTGTTTTTACCACTTTACTTCTTGCCGATCTTAGTAATCCCTACATTTGGCTCACATTGGGAGTGATGGTTGCATATGGAGCAGTCGGATTTATAGATGATTGGAAGAAAATTAAACAGCAAGATTCTGCGGGGCTTTCAGAGAGGCAGAAATTAATAGTTCAATTTAGTGTTGCTGGTGTTGCAGCTTTGGTTCTGTTGTTGATGGGATTTTCTACGGAGCTTAGTATTCCTTATACGAAAGATCTGACAATCCATTTGAATTCTATTTTCTTTTTGTTGTTTGCGATGCTGGTAGTAGTTGGTACCTGCAATGCGGTGAATCTGACTGATGGACTGGATGGACTTGCCATAGGGCCAATAATGACGGTAGCAGGCACTTATTCGATTTTTGCCTATCTTGGGGGACACTCCGTACTAGCTGGATATCTAGGAGTTTATCATGTGCCAGGTGTAGGCGAACTGAGCATACTTCTAATGGCAATTGTTGCATCTGGCCTTGGTTTTTTGTGGTACAATAGCTTTCCAGCTCAAATATTCATGGGGGATTTGGGTGCACTATCTTTAGGCGGAGTGCTTGGATTCATCGCTGTCGTTGTTAAGCATGAACTGATTCTTGTGATTGCAGGGGGTATTTTTGTGGTGGAGGCTTTGAGTGTTATTATTCAACGGTATTATTACAAGTTTACGAAGAAGCGAATCTTTAAGATGGCCCCTGTTCATCACCATTTTGAGCTGCTTGGACTTGCAGAACCAAAAATTATAGTTCGTTTTTGGATAATTTCAATTGTTCTTGCACTAATTGCTTTGACTAGTTTGAAGATACGTTAATGAAATTAAAATCACTATTTGAAGATCTGAAAAATAAGAAATCTAATGTTTTGGTAATAGGGCTGGGGATTACTGGCATAGAGGCAGCCCTGTTTTTGAGACGACATAATATTGGGTGTGTTTGTGTGGAAAGTGCCACCAAAGAAGAATATGAAAAGAACAGTAAATATGTGGAACGTTGTGATTCACTTCGTAAGGCAAATGTTGACCTGCATTTTGGCATTGATGCTTTGAAGTTTAAAAAGCTCTTGAAGAACATTGGGCTTTGCGTGTTAAGTCCTGGGGTTCCACTGAGTCATCCGCTAGTCTTGGAGCTTCAGAAGAGTAAAATTCCGATTTCGGGCGAATTCGAATTGGGAATTGAGCTTTCTGAACTACCCTGTATTGCTGTTACAGGAAGCAACGGAAAGAGTACGGTGGTGAGCCTAATTGATGCGATTCTAAAGGAGTCAGGTCGAAGCTCTTTATTGTGTGGAAATATTGGTGAACCTGTTGTGTCTCAAATTTCTGAAATATTAATTTCAAAACCCAATAGATCTGAGTCTGATAAGTTCTTGGTTGCGGAAGCGTCCAGTTATCAACTTGAAAGTTGTGAGTCACTAAAGCCAAAAGTTGGCGTATTTCTTAATCTATCCAATAACCACCTTGAAAGGCATGGCAGCATGGAGGCTTATTTTGAGGCGAAAAAGAACCTGTTCATACGTCAAGATGCTTCTGACTTCGCGATTGTTAATATCGACGATACGTATGGAGAACGGCTGCTCGGAGCCCTGAGGGCAAAAACCATAATTTTTGGATTTAGGCGAAATGATAGTAAATATGACTCGGCTTCAATTGAGTATAATGCTGTAAAACGAATAGATAGGATACGGCTTTCATTAGGAGGCAAGGAAGAGACGTACGAATGTTCCAAATCAAATCTCAGTGGTCGGCATACTAGGTATAATATAGCCGCCGCAATTGCCGCAACGCGCTGTCTTGGTGTTGCTAAAGAGAGTATTCAATTTGCGATTGATAATTTTTGCCCACTTGAACACAGGATTGAAAAGGTTAGCGAGAAGAATGGTGTAGTGTATATAAACGATTCGAAATCAACTACTGTGGCATCAAGTTGCGTAGCAGTGGAGACAGTTCTTGAATATTTTCCTCCTAGATACATAGTCTTGCTCATAGGTGGTCAAGCCAAGAAGGCTTCTTGGGAGCCATTGCTGAATTTGTTGAAGGAAAATGAAAAAAGACTTCGGGCAGTCATCTGTTTTGGTAAGGATGGAGGCATGCTAAAACGAGAACTCAAACGCGTAAAGATTGAAGCAGTGGAATGCCCCAAACTTGTAGATGCAGTGCGTATTGCATCAGATGTTGCTAGACATAATGATGTGGTGCTTTTGAGTCCAGGATGTGCAAGCTTCGATGAATTCAAAGGTTTCGAAGAGAGAGGCAATGCCTTTAAGTCTTTGGTAGAGAAACTTTAAAATTCATTTCAATTATTACTTCGAATTTTCCTGCTATCATTAGAACATTTTCGGCGTTATTCTTATTAGCATAAGTTGTCTTTATCAATCTAATGGTTTTCCTGAGTTGTAAAAGAGAGCCGTGGATATTGAAATTCGGGAGCTAATATCTCGCACAGACCACTCGGACACCTTTTGGGGCGTGTACAGGGACGACGGGCTCAGTAAAGAGGTGGTGGTAAAAAAAGCGCACGATTCGCAGAGTGGACAGAGCTTTTCCAACGAGCATGAGGCCCTAAAAGAGCTTAAACATCCTAATATAGTGGAACTGATAGGAGCGGACGAAAAGAGCAAAACTCTTTATTTGTCAGCTGAAAGAGGAGTCTGTCTTCGCTGTCTTTTTGAGAATTTGTCGGCTCCAGATTTGGTTTGTGCTTTGTCATATCTTCATCAACTTAGCAATGTGCTTGGATATATACATGATGATTCAAGTCATCCTGCCTTTGTCCATTATGATATCTCCGATGGTAATTTTATTATTGTTGATGGCAAATTAGTGTTGTTGGATTTTGGTACTTCATATCGGCTTGATAGGATTCCTGACAGTCATAGAAATGCGCTGATAGGTTCCCTAGACTCCATGTCCCCGGAAAAATTTAAAAGGCAGCCCGAGTTGGGTAGAGAGTCTGATGTCTTTGCCTTTGGAACCATTGCATACAGATTAGTGACAGGATTTCGGCCTTTTTCCCCTGAGATGGGATCTGTGAGAGAGCAAATTCTTCATTACGGTCCACTCCCTCCAACAACTCAAATACCTGAATTAAACCAGTTAATTATGGCGTGTTTGTCAAAGGATCCCAAGGATAGACCCAGAGCCAATGAACTTTTGGATTTCTTTTCGCGCACGTCTGATTGACATTTTTCAAGAAATTAAAAGGCAAGGCTATAAGACTATTAGACAATCGGGAAAAATTCCTGTCGTATTCGAGTTGTGATTAACCGAAAACAGGCGAAGGCTGTTTAAAGGTATAATCCAGTAAAGACCTACTAATATGAATTATTAACTAGGCATCATTCACAGGGAGAAAAATCCCTGATTCCTAGA
>JAAZON010000087.1 GCA_012797725.1 SAR324 cluster bacterium
AGGCACTAATTTATCAATCCCATCTGCACTAAGTTCCACGATAGATTGATCTCCATCCATGATTTCCACTGTTCGTTTTGTTTTGTTTATTGCAAGCCAATGTCCAACACGTGATGTCTGCTGCATAGGAAGGAAACCTAGCATTTGGGAATCTTCAAGATTTAAAGCTGAAGCCAGAGGGGCCACCCTAGAGAGTACAACTGAGCCACTGTCTCTGTAGCTTATTGTCTTTTCTTCGTGAGATAAGCCAAGTAATGAACATCCAGCAAAGAGTAAAATTACTACTGGCAAGGATATCTTTATGGTGTTAGTTCTCATGGCGATGCTCCGAATCGTTGATAAACCAAAAGATCTATGAAGATTAATACATTGATAAAGTGACTTTGCACAAGAGGGCATCTTTGTTCTGTGGAGATTAAGATGTTGATATTTAAGGCTTTTGTTCTTTTGGGTGAAATCTGGAGAAGTATTAGTTGTATTGGGGCTCACCATGTGAACGCGTACGAATCTGACGGAATTTCAGGCTGTGATTAAGAAGTGTTTTATTAAAACCCTTTTTGTATTGGTTATTATTGTTTTTTCCTCGCTACTGCAGGCTTGTTCAGTCTCAAGATTCTTTTTTGGTTCTGATGGTAGTGTGTCTATGGAGGATCGCATTCGTAATGCGAGACTACTTAATCCAAGGAATTTTGAAATAAGGCAATTGCCAGACGTTCAACTTCTTATGACTCCCGAAGTTGAAAAAGAAATGAGACTTTTTGTTAGGGATAGGGGAAGCTTAAGACTTGGGCTAAGGAATCGAAAACGCTATCTTAAGATGATGAAAGAAGTTTTCCGCGATGAAGGGGTTCCCTCCAGATTAATAAATCTCGCTTTCGTGGAAAGTAAATATCAAGCCGCTGCAGAAAGCTCGGCCGGAGCCGTTGGTGTCTGGCAGTTCATGAAAGATACCGCTGTTCTTTATGGCCTGGAAATCAATTTTTCTGAAGACCAGAGGAAAGATCCTATTCTTTCGACTATTGCAGCGGCGCGGTATCTCTATGATTTGTATGTAAGATTCAATGACTGGTACCTGGCGCTGGCCGCTTACAACAGAGGGCCTTCGGCGATTGAAGATGCGATGAGAAGAACAGGAGCAAAGACTTTCTTTGAGCTTGCACGCAGCGGATCATTGTGTAGTGAGACCAGGCGTTATGTGTATAAGTTCCTAGCGATTTCTATTATTCTTGAAGATTATGATGCGGGAATCAAGAAGCATGCCGTTTTGGATCGTGATTTTTATTTGAACGCTTGAAAATTTTAATACTACTTGGGATACAGTGGAGGAATTGGATGGAACTTAGAATTGGACACGGCATGGATATTCATCAATTTGAAGAGGGCCGTAAGCTGATGCTGGGTGGAGTATCCATCCCGTTTGTAAAAGGACTAAAGGGGCATTCTGATGCAGATGCTCTATTGCATGCACTGGTGGATGCCCTGCTTGGAGCGACTGGGCGACCTGATATAGGCAGTCTTTTTCCTGATACCGATCCTATGTGGAAAGATGCAAGCAGCAGTGTTTTTCTTAACAGCGTCTGGGACGAACTTAAATCAGAAGGCTGGGCCATTCAGAACATAGATTGCACTATTCTTGCGCAAGCTCCAAAAATTTCGCCCTATGTTGAAGAAATGAAAGAGCATATTGCAGCAATATTATCATTGAGGCCTGATCTTGTGGGAATTAAGGCGAGCACTACTGAGAAACTTGGCTTTGTTGGAAGGGAAGAGGGGATTCTTGTAAGTGTGGTGGTTTTGTTGTTGAGAGACGAAGAGCGCCTTTCTTAGTTTTTTTAAGGATCTGAAGTCCCGAATCTGACTCTGAAGTGCTGTATGAAGAACCTGTGAACAGTTGCCGTCAGCAGCTAAGCCGAAGAGCTGTTCAGCTGAAAGTGGAAATAAAAAGAGCGGGAGCAGCGCTTTCGCGCGCTCTGCTCCCTTGATTCTTGTCTATCTTGCATTCTTCATTAAGCAATAAAGTTGAGCTGCTGTAGTATCAAGCGAGGCATAAGCCTCTGAAGCTTCAAGCTCAAGCGAGGACTTAAACCTTTTTGCTCATAAACTTGCTGCTCATATATATCGCCTAATTAATAGCTGAAGATGATGAGCAAGAATGAAAAGGGGCGGCGCGCAGGGAAGTGCTGCTCCTTTTCTTTTCCATTTCTGCATCTGAATCGGCTTTCCGCCTCTGACTCTGAAGTGCTGTAGGCAGAGATGCTGTCAGCTGCTAATCAGGGTAAGAGAAACCTCATCCTTCCATTCTTCTTGTAATTTAATTAGAGAAAAAGTTTTCCCTGACTAATCTTGCTGCTCGGAAAGCTGCTTCCTTGAGTTGCGTGACTATGAGCTGCTGTTTGTTCTTAAGTTCATCTCTATTGTTCCAGGCAGCAATAATCTTTTGTTGAATTAATTCTTTGCTAACAGAGGCAAGTTCAATAGAAAGCTCCTCGCATTTTAAAAGCCGCATGTACCCCCTAACTTTTGGCATGTAGACAAGGCCGATTATTGGAGCACCGACTGCGGACGAAAGTACTAGGGAGTGAAAACGCATTCCAATAAAAAGCTCGCAGCGACGCATGACAGCTTGAATGTCATGGCTCAAATAATAACTATTACTGATGATTTTCGCATCAAGATGTTTTGCAAGGTCTGCCACTGTTTTTTCATCCATTGGATGAGTGGAAAACAGGAGGGGAGTAAAGGCGTTATTTAGTTTCTCATTTGCTGATTTTATCCCATCAGCAAGGGTTTTTAAGAAATCTTCTTTGCTCTGATTCCTATCAGAGGCAGTGAGCCATGTATTGAAATAGGCAGTGACATTAACTCCAAGAAGTGCCTTACCAGAACTTATACCTTCTTTTTCTAAAATTGCATCTGCAACACTATCTGCAGACACTTCGTTCATGAAAGCCGCGTCTCCTGTTAGCTCAATAGGCTTTGTCACACCAATTTCTTCGGCAAGCTTTTTGCTGTCGTTCTCCCTCATCATGACAAGGTCTGAACTATTAATCACAAATTTAGCCATCCATCGACTGAGCTTAGAAGGAAAGGGGCCGATGCCACAGCTAAAAAGAGCGACTTTGCAACCCACGAGCTTTGCAAATGGTACAACGAAGACCAAATTGTTTAGCCAATTGAAAAAAGGATTCCAGAGCTTTCTTCCGAATATTATTCCATCACAAATCAGCGCAACATCACTTTTCCAAATTGCTCGGAAGGTTGGAAGCCCAATTAAACGAATGCTGAAAGTCCAAGGCCATATACTGAGCCCTTTCACGCGGAAGCGCTTCCCATAATTTTTCTCCACAAAGTCTGGATTTGTCGATGGAACGTAGAACTCTGCATTAGGTAATTCTTTCGTCATCGAGGACAAAATGCTTGCAAGAATTGCAGCATCACCTAAGTTCCTGCCGGAATTGGATCCAATAAGGGTTATGCGTGGAATATCGCCTTTCAAAATTAAAATAAGTCTATTTTACATATTAATATGTGACTATCGCAGCCCCAGTTGGCTCCATAGTAGGAGTTCCGTATGGCGACTTTGTTGGCTCGGTAATGACCATGTTCTTGCATGATTTTTTACACTCATTAAGACTATAAGGTGATTTAAGCTTATTGTCATTCTGGCAGGAAGTTTCTGTACAATAATGCTCACAACAACGAAGACAAGCTGCTTTGCCATCAGGATTATTTCCAAGCCAAACACATTCATTAGCTCCGCAGGTAAAACATATTGCCTGGCCTTGATAAGGGGGATATGCACATGTGCGCCCTGAGCAACCTTCTGGATTTTCGGGATCGAGGCCAGCTCGACCACAGCAGATCTCGTTCAGTTTTCCACGCAAACAATATCGTTCGGGATCGCATACATCTTTAGGAGAGGCAGCCTGCACCTCTTGAATAAGAATATTGAAAAGCATATTGACGATAAAAAACTGAGCAAAGATTTTCATTATTCACTCCTCTCTTTTTATCTCATTTAATAACACAAATTTTCTCAGAAGACTATTCTTTTGCCGTAGCCGTTCACCCAGCCCAGTGAGGCCACGACTTTACGGGGATATGGTTCTAATCTCATATTTGGGCTTAAATTTACATGAAAGACTTTGATCTACAGATTCGAGACGACGAGCAGCATGGTTCCATAAATTACTTTTTTTGAACCGCAAACCCAAGCTAGGGTAGCCGACCCACAGGTTTGTGCACAATAGAGTAGATTCTTTCATGCTTTCGAGCCATTTCCCTTGCCGCTTCTGGATCCTTGGGGAAGATGAGATCGCTTTCTTCTATTTTCCCAGACTCCCATGCTTCATATGAAGATACAAACAGTTCCATATAGGCTTCAATGAAATGCTTGGCATTTCGGACTGCCCCGTATGCCTCATCTTTCTTAAAACGATAGGATTCATTGCCGGTCTTATAGGCCAACGCTAGCGGTAACTCAAGATTAGTCCGCCATTGTTGATGTCCACGCCATTCAGTAAATGAGAACATAAAAACAGGAGTAACCTTATTGTTGAAGTCAACTAAGGGTGCCTTGCCGTTTTCAAAGGCTGATGCCAAGGCGTTGATGCAAGCAAGAGCTCTTTCACAAATATCTGCTCCTATTACAAGCCTTCTGCCAAGGGGGGAACTCGCTTTGGGGCCTAGAAGTCCTCGTTTTTTTACCTCACGAGCTAAACGCTGGCAGTCCTTCCAACAGGTATAGAATTCCTCAAAAGATAGATACTTGTCATAGTTCACGAAATCCCTAGTGGAAATAAGTGCACCATCATAAGGAAGGGTCTCATAGCTTTCACCGAGTCGTGCAAAGAAATGATGCCTCAGTTCATGTGGAAGAATAATAATGTCTTCTGAATCCTCTCTAGTATAAACACCATAGGCGAGAGCTGCATTATTGTTTAACAATATTGCACAAGAATGCTCTCCTTGCTCGTTTATTCTATGGGAATACTGTCCGGCAAAACCCTTTCGATTTAGTTCTAACTCATCAACTTTAATAGTGCAGGGGAGTGCAGCACGTGATAAACCCCGGGTTTTCTTCTGGGAAATCCCTAAGGCAACGCATCTTTCTAAACCAGCGGCAACTTTATTTAGTATTGCTGGACTATCGGCTCTAGCCGAAATTACTACATGGCCACTGTCATTGAAGTCTTTGGTATTCTGGTCGGAAGTTTCAATATCAGTTTCGGAAGCTTCAATCTCAACACTTGCAAGATTTGTCATTGTCGTCGAAACGTGGTCTTCAAGCTCTTTAGAACTTAGCCCATGGCCGGATAAGTCCGTGTCCGGACTTCGATCAATTGCTTTGAAGTAAGTATGACATTTGAATTTGGACTTACGCCGATGAAGTTTTGGATTGGGATGCTTGCTCAGAGCTTCCCCCGCTAAATTGAATGATTCTTGTTCCTGCGAAACAAACGGCATTCCCTAGAAATAACGGTTCTTTAAATATTAGTCAAAGTTCAAAGCTTTGCGTAAAGGTCTAAATGTATACTCAAAACTTTAGAATTTCTCCGGGCTTTAGCTCAATGACCTCAATTCCTCTTGGTCTGCAAGCATTCCGAAACTCTTCGAGTGTTCCTGTTAACACATCGAAAGTCTTGTAATGGATAGGAATAGCGGCTTTACAGGCCAGAAGACATGCTGCTTGTGCAGCTTCTTCCGGGCCCATTGTAAAATGGTCTCCAATTGGCAG
>JAAZON010000088.1 GCA_012797725.1 SAR324 cluster bacterium
GTCTGGGTCCTCCAGTACGGGGCTATTTTCTTTTCTTAGAGTGTGAGTTGCTTGGCCGTGGAAGCCTGATATTAGTGATACTATTTCAGAGTCATAGATATGTTGAATGTTTCCTCGGAAAAGCCTTAAGGCTTCACGTGATAATTCGTCCATAAGAATGTCGTAGTCTCTTTGGAAACTTTCTCCATTGATAATTTCATTCCAAATTGTCTGACGTAAAGTAGAGTGGGCTAGTGAATTGCTGCGGATTTGTGAGTAACCGAAATCGGCAATTAGTTGCGAGTTACTGTTAAGATGATGCTGATAGCCAGATCTTATCGTGAAGTCTTCATCTTCTTTTTGATCAGGGCTCATATTAAGTTCTTTTAAATCATAATAGGTTGTTACCCCCTCCAAAAGGGCTCTGTTGTCAGCATCGAATTGATAAGAGCCAAGCAACCTTGCTCTATTTAGTCTGCTAAAATTGTTGTGTTTGGAGCCTTTCGTAAGTTCTGAACCCAAGGAAAATGCATATGCGCTGTCTTCTCCCTTTGCTGCGTGTTGAATCTGAGGAGCTATACGATCGTTATAAGTTGAGGCAGATGTAAGCACTCCAGTTCTTTGATCTGGTCGATCAAACAAGGCATTGTATTCATTGAGGCTAGCATCTCCGGCTTGACGCTGGAATAAATTGAAACTTAGTGGAGCTAGGAGATCTACAAGAGCTTTTTCCGAAGTGCTTGCATCGCTAGTTAATATCATTTCATAGCTGTCAGCAAGCAATAAATGTGCTGAGTAGTTTGAATAGTCTTTGTTAATTGACTTGATAGCTTCAACTCTTGCTGCTTGGGAAAAACCTAATGAAGTGAAAGTCTCTGAAAGTCCTGCACTTCTTACGGCTAAATCCTGATCAAGAAGTAGGCTAGATCTATAAATGGCTCGATTGTTATTGAGTTCTATTGATTTCTCGACATCTTTTAGGGCTTGGACAGGATCATTTGCTGAAAGTTGATTATAGGCTCTATAGAGATAGGAAGTGGGATCAAGAGGGTCTAGTGAAATTGCGCGATCATATTCATGACCAGCTAAACCTTCCCTCTCTTCTTCAAAAAAGGCTTTGCCCAAATAACTTCGGTAAATAGCCACTTGGGGTGCCAAAAAGGCGGCTTTCTCAATATCACGGCGCCCATCCGCTAAAAGACCCTTGTTGATTTTTGCAAGTCCAAGGCCTAGAAGAGGAAGAGAGGAGATCCCATCATTAAGTATTGCCTTCTCAAAGGATTCAATGGCCTTGTCTGGCATTCTTCTGAAAAGGTTTGAAAAGCCATAAACTGTCAATGCATAAGAATTGTTCGAGTCAAGTTCCATAGCTTGCTTTGCTTGCTTTAGAGCCTCTTCGTTTCTTCCAAAGCCCATTTCGAGTTCAGCAAGCCTGGCATGAGCAAAAGAATTATTGGGTAAGAGCTCCGCTAATTTCTTGGCCCATTCATAAGCTTCTTTTATTTCGAAACTGGCTTGTGAGGTGTAAGAACGTGCAAGTAAGGCTTCAGGCGTTTTTGGATCTAGAGCATAGGCTGTGGCCGCAAGTTGCTGAGCTTCTTCCTTGTTATTTTGCGCGACCAAAATGATGGCATTAAGAGCTGAGAGTCTAGCTTTGAAGGTGTTTGAATAAGCGGGGTCATCTTTTGAATTAAGAGAACTAATTAGCGCTTGAGCTTTTGTTACATCACCTTGTTCAACATATAGCGAAGCCTTCAATAAATCTATTTCCGGATTTCCAGTATCCGGAGCATTTTCAAGCATAGAAATGGCCGCAGTTTTTTGCCCCTGCTCAAGGGCTGAAATTGCAAATGCTTCTTCTTTTGAAGCAGCTTCTTTTAACTTTGTAAGATCTGAAACTGAAAGTAAGGTGGGATAATATAGAGCCCATTGAACAGCATCTAAAGGTTTTATAAGAATTGTTTTTAGTGGTGCAGAATCTTTGGATGCACGCCCTTGCTCACCGCTTGAAAGAGAGAGTTGACCCATTGGATTTGTCAATCGAACTGAGCCATCAAGAACTGATACATTGGTAGTGTTTTGATTACTCTCAAGTGCGAACTCGGTTCCATGGATAGCTGTGGTAACTGAAGGAGTTTCAAAATCAGGCGCAGCCTTAGGTTCCCTGCTAAAATAATATGCTCGGCCAAATGGCATGATTACTTTTGAGTTTGAGTTACTCCCTGATTTCGCCTCAAGCTGGAGCGAACTATTTTCTGCAATGCGAAGAAAGCCCCCATCCCTAAAAGAGATTGCAGCTCGACTATTTCTACCAGTTTGAATAACGTCAGAGGATCTCAAAAGGGTGCCTGTGCCTATGGCTTGGAAAGCGCCTCTTCCAGATATTTGCCGCATTACCACCCCTTCGCATGATTCAAGCTGAGCAAGAACTTGTTCTTGGGAAATTGCATCGGTGAAAGAAACGAAAAAAGAAATTACAACTACGACGATTTTTATGCGTAGCGAGCACATATGTAGCCTCGATAGTGAATTTAAAGAATCCAACAACGGACTTTTAACACCATATTAAGAGGGTAAAATTCAGGAAAAATGTTCAAAAAGAAACGAATAAGTGGCTAAGAAACCTGAGATTTTGTTTGAAAAAAACTCGAACATGGCGCGAAAGGACAGCAAAAATATAGATCACACACTACGAAGCCAATTAGTGATCGTAATTTTCTTATTTTTTGTCATAACTTTTCATCTTTTGCTTTATATCTCAGTTTGGGGACAACGCTTTGAGCTAAGAAGCACAGACTACTTTTTTCGTTTATTTTATTGGATAAACGAGCCAAAGGCACCTTCTGAAATTGCTATCGTTGCAATGGATGACTCAAGTTATCAGCTTCTGAATATTCCTTTCGATAAAGCTTGGCCCAGAGGACTTCATGCGGAATTGATTAGAAAACTTAAAGCTTTAGGCGCCAAAAAAGTA
>JAAZON010000089.1 GCA_012797725.1 SAR324 cluster bacterium
CTGTGGTATAGTTGTCATAAAATCCCCCCGAAGAGGCGCAAGCACCAAATGCGATGACCCACTTCGGCTCAGTCATCTGCTCATAGACTCTTAGCAAAACAGGAGCAAGCTTGTGATTTATTGTTCCTACGACCATTAGTAAATCCGATTGCCTGGGTGAAAAACGAGGAAGAGCTGCTCCAAAGCGATCCGTATCATAATGGGCGCAGCTTGTTGACATGTATTCCATACCACAACAAGCAGTCACAAAAGGATAGGTAAATAAAGAATATTTTCGTGCCCAACCTATAGCTGACTCAACTGTTGTAAGTATGAATCCAGATTCATCTGCTTTTGGAGATTTTGATTTTTCAGGCATCGCATTGTTGTAGCAGATATTGTCTCTAAAATCTAATAGCTATATGCCAAATATTATTTCAAAGGGAATTTTTGGAGGATTTGGTATAAAAAAATAATGCACGACAATCCCACTAAGGGTATTGTCGCGCATCTTTTTACTGAAAGCTTCTATCACTTTCAGCCTCCTATCTTAAGAGACAGGAATGAAAAAATATGTTATTTACCTTCAATGCTGAAAAGGTATCTTAATAGTATTTTAAGTATGGAAAGGATTTTCCACAAGCCAGAAAGTGGCACCAAGACTGGCTGGATAAGCCCTATTATATGATACGAAACCTAAGTGAGGAAAAAGAGCTTGTAGAAAACGGGGAAAAGGGCTCCACGAGATTCTTTTTATCCTTTGGAATGAGTATTCTGTTTTTGGGGCTTGTGGCTGGTGCTATCCGCTTTTGGGCCACGAATGGGACGGTTCTGTTGCCTGCTTTCAGATATTACTTCTTTTTATCAATTCCGTTCTTTTTAGTTGGTTTAATACGCCGCGAGCTTTCTAGTTGGTCTGTCCTCGTTCAACCTGGATCCTTCATAGTAATACTAGTTATTTATTTTTTCACTGACATGCTTTGCAGAGATTATAATCTGCTGCAAGGCCCGAGTATCCGGGGGCTCATATTACTATTCGCTTTTATCTCTTATTTGATGATTTGCAAACGCTCATTAATATTTCTGAATTTATGTGCTGCTGCAGTTCCCTTCCTTTTTCTGTATGGATTTCTGTCATATACCAATGGGCAACTAATCTACTCAGACGATCATCCTTCAATGTTTTTCCGTTTACAGATGCTCAAGGAAAACTTTCCCTTTATTCCTTTTTATAATCCCACCTGGAATGCAGGCTTTGATAATAGAGACTTTTTTGCAACAGGAGTTCTTAATGTATTTTTCATTTTTGCTCCTATTATTTATCTTGTCGATCTTATAAAGTCTTACAATATTATAATTGGCTTGCTAGTGTTCTGTTTTGTACCACTAGCCACCTACATAGCTGCAAAAGTTGAAGAATTAGAACACCCTTTACCTGCTATCGCAGCATTGCTTTCCTTATCGTCGAGCCTGCTATGGTACCGTTGGTGTCTGAAATATGGCGCCATTGGCTTTGTGACGTCCATGTCATTGCTGCCGTTAAACATAGTGTTGAGTGCAAAAATTCTAAGCTCCTCTCGCGAACTATCTTCCTTGGAAGCGGTGCTCTATGTTTTAAGCATTTCACTGATGTTTTTCTGGTCACTCTCCGGCTTAATGTTTATTCCAGTAATTTTTCTTTTCACTCTTTTTGCTAAGAGAATCTTTGCGAAGCGTTATGTAAAAGGAATAATAGTCGCAGTATTAGCCATAAATCTTCCATGGATGATTTTGTTCATTTCAGCGTCCTCGGTACCTAAGTTCCTTCAGATGGATAAAGTCGGGGTTCTAAATCGAGAGCAAGGACTAAAAACAGCAAGTGTTTCTGTCGAACAAGATTCTCACGAGATCAAATCCAAAACTGTGAGGGGAGGTTTAAAGAAAACTACTCCTAAAAATATACTAAAAGCACTGAGAGAGTTTAGTGTGAAGGTAAATCCTTTGATACTTTTTTTAGGGCTGCCAGGCTATTTTTTATTAAGACGATCGTCGACCAGGATTTTGTATATTTTAGTAGGAATTTGGTTGTTTTTACTTGGAACTTTTGGGGCATCATTTAAGCCCCAACTGGAGCTGGACAGGGCATTGGTTGTTTTAGGATTGTTTTCAAGCGTACCTGTGTCCCATGTATTTGGATGGGCATTGCGCAAGAATAAACTACTTGCTTCTTCTGTTTTGTGTGGTTTCCTTTTTGCAGGACTCTTTTCTGTAAGTGGTGTTATTTACAATAGAAGCTCTGAACAATACGCAGTCTCAAATAATCTCCTGTGGAGACTCAGTAATGCAATTAAAGAAGAAGGAGGTTCCGGCAGGACTATTTTTTCCGGTTTTATACTTCACGATTTGAATATGGGACATGTTGCCCCATTGACAATATTTTCAGGCAAGCCTCTGATAGCATCGACTCCATTTCATAGTGTTTGGTGGTACACTGATATTATTCCTAATTCTTATAGAAAGCGTGGGTCTGAGGGGATAGAAGAGTTCTTCGATCTTAAAAATGCAACTTCAGTAGTATCTAGGGAGAAAAAGTGGAAGAACTACTTTGAACGGTATCCTGATAAGTATAAATTGGTTTTTTCAGAGAATGGATTCCGTCTTTATAGGCGTAGATCTCAAGGTAGTTATTTTTTTGAAGGAGCCGGAGAAATTCTGGAACAACGAAGCAACGGAATAAAGTTACGAGTGGATTCGGAGAGTGTTGTTCTTAAATTTAATTTTCTACCTTTCTTAAGAAGTGATAACTGCCGAATTCTTCCTGAAGTGGTGAGAGGAACTGAATCTTCTCAAGATTTGACTGTAAGAGAAGAGGAAATTCGCTTGATTCGACTAGAGAGTTGCGTTCCTGGTAGTATTGTCAATATCTCAGCAAAGAGTCCATTTGGTAGGCTTTTTAATTTTTCAAGATGATAAAAATTTGCCAGCAGGATGAGACGAAATAAAAGAATGTATTCATATTGGTCGAAGTTGCTGCAACAAGTGTTGATTTTAGCAATACTTGCGATTGCCCCCTTAGTAGCATTTTTCCTGGATAGAATCTTCAAAGAACCTTTTGCTGACTCACTTACGTTTGCGCGTGAATTCTTTCTTGGAAAGTGGTTTACGTTAGTGCATTTTAGCTCCAATGCAGTTTTTACATGGCGTATCGATCCTGTGCTTAATTGGATTTTGGATGCGTATGGATATCGCTATTTTTTTGCTGTTTCAGTCTTGATTTTCACTGTAGGAATCTACGCCGTATGTGATCTGCTAAGTAATGGATGGAGACCCCTCCTTAGTGCGTTGTGTGCGTCGTTTTGCGCAGTTTGCCTTATTTTAATGTTTGGCTTCGACACGTTATTAATCTCCTCAACTATGTGGTTTCCTTGGGTTCTATTTATCTTGCTTTTTGTTTTCACCAGAAAAAGAGTTAATCTAGCTTTCTTTGTCATACTCCTTTTTTTGGTCCTCCGTCTTTGTAAGTCCGCAAATCAGGTTTCACTGTTGTTGGCACTGAGTGCCTTTTTGGCAGCCTATTATGTGTCTGATAAAAGCAATCTCATAAGCATCTGGACTTCATTTGTTTTGATATTAGTGCCTTCTTTTTGTACGGTGCTTAGAGTGCCGCCACCACCACTTCCAGTTTATCCTCCCTATGCACGCGTTCTTGAACATCGAGTTCCTTTCTTAGAAGGGGGTGATGTTCTTTTAGGACCAGTGCCTTCTTATCAAGTTACCCCAGTGCAAATCATAGATCGCGCTTTTATTAGAGAAGCTCTGGAGCCCTTTTGTTTCGTACTAATGCTGCTAAGCTTCATTCTTATTCTCGATTCATTGCGTCGGAGTCTAAAATCTGAAAGCAGACAGATGGCTCTTTGTGGGGTGTTGTTGCTGTTTGTACTAAGCTGCCTTTTGGATACAAGCTTTGTAGCACCTGCCTTAAGTCAAATCAGCCCACTTTATACACTGCAGCGAATTATGCCTGGTCTTATATATCTGCCTTTGATTTATCCTATGATGGGAATAAGTTGCGTCTTCTTAAGTATGCTCATGGTATATAGGAGAGCAGGGGATATTTTAGCGCTTCTAGTTCTATCGCTAATTATTTTCGTGCGTTGGGAGGGTGTTAGTAAAGAGCCATATGTTCAGCGAAGGAATGGTGCTATGCCCTGGCGAGAGCTCGAGAGAAGCAATTTGTCTGAAGACGAACGAAACTTTAGAAAGAAAGCGCTACTTTCTCCGTCTTACTCGCTCATAAGTGCAAATGCTCCAGATTTCTTTGAAAAGAATCCAAGAGTATCAAGAGATCTGAACTTCCGTGCTCTTTCTCAAATAAATCATGAAATAACAGCTTCTTCTGACACAGAAAAGCTTCAACGGTTGATTAAAAACAAGGAAGGGTCTCGTTGGAGTTCGGGAGGGGGAAGGCAAAATGCCACAGAGTGGATTCATATTCGTTTTGCTAAGAAAGAATCGATTCGTGGCATTAAACTTGAGATAAATGGTTTCAGCTCAGATTTTCCTAGA
>JAAZON010000090.1 GCA_012797725.1 SAR324 cluster bacterium
TCTGAAGTGGAATCTCTTCTTACCAGTGGTATTGTTATAACTGGCGGAGGGAGCAATTTAGCAGGGATGTCAGACATTGCAGAGCAGGTCTTTAATGTTCCTGTTAGGGTTGGACTTCCTAGGTCGATTGCTGGTCTTAAGGATTTGATTAATGCGCCGGAACATTCCGTTGCCACAGGTCTTATCCTATATGGTGCAGAACATGGAGCTAATAAGCGTCGCCTTGGTATGGGTATGCCTGTTTCTGGGATATTTAGAAAAGTGGCAAATTGGCTTGGAGAACACTTCTAGGCCAGGGGGGAGGCTCACAATCCATAATTTTCTGTCAAAAATTGGCTGAATCTTCTTTACTTTACCAGTGTTTTAGTTTAAGTAACCTAAAGTAAGCGGGCAGTTTGGAGGGCCAAAGGGCCAAGCAAGCTGATTTAATCAAACACGAAAGAAATAATGAAGCTAGGATGAAATTCTGTTTCTGTACAGGGAGTTAAGTGAAGATCAAAAATTTGACTTCTTGTATGGCGAAAGGATAAATCATTCATAGTCAAACCACACTTTGTTTGGGGGATGGGTCAGATGAATGGTACGGGCAAGAAAATAGTGACCGGCAATGCCGTCATAAAAGTTTTTGGTATAGGCGGTGCAGGTGTCAATGCAGTAAACAATATGATTCGAGGCGGCCTCGAAGGTGTTGAATTTTATGCAGCCAATACGGATCTTCAAGCACTTCAGTCTGGCGAACCTAAGAACAAGATCCAATTGGGTAAGGATATTACAAAAGGTTTAGGTGCGGGCGCCGATCCTGATGTTGGAGCAGCAGCAGCTCGCGAGAGTGTGGAAGAGATTCGCTCGGCACTCGAGGGTGCAGATATGGTATTTATCACTGCCGGTATGGGTGGTGGAACCGGAACGCTTGGATCTTCTGTTGTTGCTGAGGTTGCAAGAGATCTTGGCTGCCTTACAGTCGGCGTGGTAACGAAGCCTTTCCTTTTTGAAGGCAAACGCCGAATGAGCAATGCGGATCGTGGTATTGAGGAGTTGAAGAGAACGGTTGATACACTAATCACAATTCCGAATCAACGTTTACTCTCTATTGCTGGAAGGAATACTTCTCTTCTTGATACTTTTCGAAGAGCAGATGATGTTCTTTTCCAAGCTGTCAAAGGAATAAGCGACTTGATTATATTTGAAGGTCTCGTAAACGTCGACTTTGCCGATGTTAGGGCAGTAATGTCAGAAATGGGCATGGCGATGATGGGTACCGGTGAATCCAGTGGTGAGAATCGCGCGATTGAAGCTGCTGAAAAGGCAGTATCGAGTCCGTTACTTGAAGATATCTCAATTCATGGCGCTCGTGGTGTTCTTATAAACGTTACAGCTTCTCCAGATGTCACACTTCAAGAAGTCAATGAAGCGGCAGAACTTATCCATAGTGAAGCACATGACGAAGCCAACATTATTTGGGGTATGGTTATCGATCCCAATCTCAAGGATCTGGTGCGTGTTACGGTTATTGCTACAGGCTTTGGCATCGAAGGTCAGGTTGGAGATCGAAATGTCCTTTCCATGGCTGCAGCAACCAAGTCTGAGGATATTCATCAGGAGAAACTGGATATTCCAGCCTATGCTCGAAAAGGTAATCGCGAGCCACTTCATCAGAGTGGAAATGGAAGTGCAGAGGTTATAAAGCTGAAGAATTTTTCTGTTCTTTCAAGCAGTGAAGAAGATGAGAAATACGAGATTCCCACTTTCCTAAGAAAACAGGTGGATTAATCAAGTTTTTTTGAGCTGTTGATTGGCTCACTTGCTGTTTGCTATCGATCGATTCCGATAATTTGCATGGTCGATTTAGCTACCGTGAGCCATGTGTTATGCCTTTTTTGTATAACTATAAAGGCAAAGAGGGTAAGATCGCTAATTTACAAGCTCTTCATGATCCTAGAAGAAATTCTTATATCAACAGGATGTTTTCGATAAATTTCGCTCCAGAACCTAAAATATCCTCTGCGTATAACCGTTATTAAGCAACAAGAGGACTATTTTTGTCTGCTTACTGTTTTTGCACGTCTTGGCAGTAGGTAGTCATAAGTGCACGGATGACGACAACCCCACTTCCCATAAACTCAAAAATCGCTGTTCTAGGAGCACAAAGAGCAGTCTCGAAGTCTACACTAAACCTTTCGAGTTCATATCAACGATTGTCTTCAGGTCTTCGTATTAACAACGTCGGTGATGACGCAGCTGGTCTTGCCGTAGCTATGTCACTGGCAACAAATAGCAGAGTTTATTCTCAAGGTGTGAGGAATGTAAATGATGGAATAAGCCTGTTAAATGTAGCTAGTTGCGCCATATCTGAGCTTCAGAATGTTTTAACTCGGATCTCGGAATTAGCTGAGCAGTCTGCTAGTGGCTCGCTAAGTTACTCTCAAAGATCGTCGATAGATAGTGAGGCACAAAGCTTAGCAAAAGAGTACGCTCGTATTGTCCAAAGCACGGAATTTAATGGAATTGGCCTCTTCAATGGAGAACTTCAAGGGCTTCGTGTCCAAGCTGGTTATGGTGTACAGGGAGGAGTCTATTCTGGTCTTGGTGGGGCACTTGGTACAGGTACCTTTAGCAACGGGACAACATCAAGCCCATATGGTGTCGACTATTCCAATATTAAGACAGGAGATTTTAATAACGATGGCTACACAGATATTGTGAGTTTTTTTCCTGGATATTCACGAACGACCGTGCAACTTGGAAATGGAGATGGGACATTCCGAACCGCACTATCTTTGGCATTTGACTCATATGATATTGAAGTTGGTGATTTCAATGGAGATGGAGCAGTCGATTTAGCTGCTGCTAGCTCTAGCGGACTTAGTATATCTTTTGGAAATGGAGACGGGAGTTTTGGAGCTTTTTCACAAAAAATTATCATAGCCGATGGAACGATGCATGTGAACAAAGCTGATTTAAATAATGATGGCACGATGGATCTCGTTCTCTCCGGTGGTGTGGATGAAACACGATATACTTCTACATGGATAGGGAACGGTAATGGGACTTTCAATGCCTCATCTTCATACGGAATTGATGGCATCGGAGAAATAGCAAATGTGGAACTTGGTGATTTTAATAATGATGGTATCGTAGACTTAGGTACCTATGTTCATGATCTTTCCAATTTTGATGCGTATGCATATATACGAATTGGAAACGGAGATGGCTCCTTTAGGGCCTTGATGACTACACAATTAACATCTGCCTCTACAGGTTGTTGGGGAATGATAGCGCAGGATTTTAACAAGGATGGGAATTTGGACATCGCTGTCAAGGATGGAGATTCAAGAATTAGCCTCGCACTTTCAAATGGAGATGGAACCTTCCAGTCCCCTCGGAATATTGAAATTGGAACAATTCTCGGTCAGGGTTTATTAGCAGGAGACCTCAATGGCGATGGGAATATGGATCTTATTGCAGCGGGAGATGCTGCAGGAAAGGATTTTTTTATTGTCCTAGGAAATGGTGATGGATCTTTCTCACATTATATGTCATATGCAAGTCCGATCACTCCTGCCAAAAGCATTTCCTTGGCTGATACAAACAACGATGGTGTCCTTGACATCTTAGGCTGCAATGGTGCCATTGCGGTTTTGACTGCCATAACTCGTGATGGCATTACACCTATTCTTGATTTCTCTTTGCTAAGCCGGGCTGATGCGCTTCAGGCTATCCCTTTGCTTAGCAATGCACAAACTAGACTTAATATTCAAGAAGGGGTAATAGGAGCCTTTCAAAGCCGACTTTCATCAACGCTCTCTATTTTAGGGCTTAATCGAGATAACTATAGTGCCGCTGAAAGTCGAATTCGCGATGTAGATGTGGCAGAAGAAAGTTCAAATCTTATTGCTGAGAGCATCCGTCTTCAAGCTGCCACTGCGATCTTAGCGCAGGCAAACCAACAACCAGGGGTATTTTTGAGTCTTCTTGAAGATGGTTTTTGATTCCTAGCTAACCTAATTAGACTTCTTTCTTTGGTCTGCCGAAATCATTATTAATAATCCCCCTTTTTTGATAATCTAACTAGATTAGAGTTGGTTTATCGGGGTGGAATTTATGACCAAATTAATAATCAAGGCGTCATTTCTTTCTCTGACTATCTTATCCACTTTCTTTCCCATAGCCTCAGTTCTCCCAATTGAGAATGTTGCCATTGGTACTTTTGAAGAAGACATCGACGGGATTGATGTGAATATTGATACTGTAAATCTCAACACAACGATTAAACTTACCAAATGTTTCGGGTCTTTGAATCCCGGACCGGAATATGCAGTTGGTGAAACTGTTTGCGGCAATGTATCTGTGGAAAATATTGGGAGGAAGGATATCTCAAATAAAGAGAGAGTGGAGCTTCAACTGGTAGCTAAATTGAGGAATGGAGAAGAAGTTCACAATGAAAGTTTAATTCTAGTTAGAAAGGATATAAAAAATTGGAGTCAAGAATTTAACGTTAGTTGCAAGACTAAAGGCACAATAGATGTCAAAGTAATTGCAGATCCAAGAAATAAAATCTCTAATGAAACTAATCAATGGAACAATATTGCTTCCCTACAGGTGGTGTGCGAAGACAAACCCATACCAATGCCAGATATTAAGGTAGAAGCTGAGGTTGTCAATTACCCAACGAATGAACCAAGGGCTGTTTTTGAGATGGGTGATATTCCTGTATTGGTTGTAAAACTCACTAATATTGGAACCAAAGCATCAAGTGCATGCAATACGCTGTCGGTCATTTATGACCATTATAATCTCTTTAGAAACAGGGTGACAAAAAACATTCGCTCACTATATCCAAATGAGAGCGAGACATTTGAATACCCAAATCCATGCAAATATCCGGGTGAATATGAATTGAATGCAATATTTTCTCAGAACTCCAATGAATCTGATTATTCCAACAATAAAGCAACCCTTCAATATGAATGTCTGGAATCTGATAGACTGCCAAATATCCAGCCCGAGATAAGTCCCTCTAAAAATATCGAACTTTCGCCATTCCAAAAGCACATCCCCTTTGTCAAGGTGAAAAATATTGGGGATGGATTTGCTGATGCTTTCCAAGTGCAACATTTGTTAACTAGTTCTCAAAGTGGAATTCAGTCAACGATCACAAAAATCTCAGAATTGTGGCCAATGAACTATTCTGCAAAGCAGTTAAATATACCAATACAATGTGGTGCATGGGAGGAATTCTTAAGTATCAATGCTTCTGTTGATATCAAGAATAACATCGTTGAAACGAACGAAGATGACAATAGTGGTGAAAGTGGGCTCATCCATTGTTTGGGCACACCACTTAATAATTATCCTGATATCGTTCCTTATTTTCTTATTAACGGAAAGAAATATTACGGTTATATTGATACAATTTACCAAAAAATTAGAACAGAGTTGAACGTAGGATTATTCGTGGAGAATCATAGTAATACAGCCAGCCCAATGTTTTATTTGTCCTACAATTATTCAAATGGGAACGGTGGATATGGTTTTGGCGAGCCGATATTTTCGCTTGATGGATGGACGGAGAACTTTTTAGGAAATGAAAGCTATTACTGCTCTGAGCCAGGAGATTGGTACATGCTCGAACTGTTAACAGACGCCGAAACTAAAATTGACGAACTTCTGGAATCCAACAATCTCGTCAAGCTTCGAGTGGAATGTGTATCTTCCTGAGTTGGTTGTTGTCTTTGAATTATGATTGTTTTTCGGTTAATTGTTGGAGCAAGAAGAGTCAGCATTGAAAATTGTTAGAGAGACTGCGGACACATTGGCGACAACGAGAAATGACATGTCTGGCGTATCCCTAGTCTAGGGTCTTCCTATAACGAAGCAAACCAACAAACACTGCGAAAATACTAAAA
>JAAZON010000091.1 GCA_012797725.1 SAR324 cluster bacterium
AATGTTGATTATATAAGTCGAAAGCACTTGTATCATAGAAGTGTAATTCTTGGGCTAGCTGCACGAGAAGTTGTTGGAGTTCTAGCCGCAAATGGTTTAGTTCCCTACGAAGCGCAACTTAATGCTGCCAAGCTGGGACTTAAGTACCATCTAGGTGATTTTGCTGGGAGGCTTATTTCAGGCGATGAGAAGCCATTTCATCTTTCAAATGATCCAAGGAGGACCGATATTTATCATAGATTAGTAGACTTAGGTGTGGATAAGAAAATTGCCTATGCAAGTGCGTACATCCCGAAGGGCGCCGCCAAATATGCCGATTTTTTAAGATCGACTGAGACAGGCAAAGTTGTGGCCCTGCCTGACGAACTTAAGGCAAGCTTGGTTTGTTTGCCTCAGGATGGACTGAAATCAAAATGGAAGGAGCTTAACGAGCTCTTAGTGAGCACTATCGATCATATGCTCTATCCATCGGTGGAAGATCTTATATCCGATGGGCAAGTGGCTCCTGTATCATCGGATCCAGAATTTTATTGCATGACCCCAACAGAAGGCCTTGTCCCATCTATTTTGAATACAAAGAGTTGGGGCTTTGTGAAGGATGAGTATGACGGGTCGATTGGAATTCGGGACTCGTACTCTCCAGAGAGCTTAAATGGTAATAGCATATCTTCCTTGATAGATGTTTCCGCATACATATCTAGAGCTACCTGTGATCTTATGAAGATTGCGCTGGATCCTGGAAGCTCTGTGGACTCGGAAGTTTTTATGAGAGACTTTGTTTATGATTGTCTGAAATAGGGCAGACAGGGTAGCTGCTGTAGGATATGATACAATTTATTCCCTTGCCACTGCAGTGAAAGAGGTCGGCACAAATTTTCCTAAACAGCATCGGCTGAATATGCATTTCAAGAATAACGTTACTGCTAAGGGGTGAAGAGCATAGATGTCTGGGGTTTCGAAATTAGCTAACGCCACTCCGAGAATCTATCGCTTGGTACTGCAAATGATCCTATTGATCTATTGTATGGCGTGGATCGTTTACCGATGGCATTGGATGAAAACTAATCCCTATCCACTGGATTATGATGCCTTTTACTATCTGACAGAGATTAAGCACAGGATTGAGTTTGGCGAAGGCTATTACACTCACAATTCCCTCTTTTTCTTTATCATTAGCGCTCTTGTGAAGATTTCTGGAGTAAATGTTATTGACGGGTATTACCTTGCTGTAATCGGCGCCTTGGCGCTGTTTGCTTGCTCGCTTTATATGCTACAGGTGAAGGAGACGAAAAGTCTTTTTGCCTTGGCATTTCCTGCACTTGTGTTCAATTCTGACGCGCTCTTTTATCTACATTATGGATTCCTGAAGCAAGTCTGGGGTATGGCAATTTTTACGTTAAGCCTTGCGCTTTTTGCTCATGCGTCTCGGATTGAATGTTGGCGAGGAATATTGAGAGCATCTGCGCTAGCCGCATTTACTTTTTCCTGTATTTTCCACCTTTCATCTGCTGTCATTGGCTTATTTAGTGCGACTTCCTACCTAATCTTTCGTGGAAAATGGAAGCTTTTCGCCCCACTTCTTATTGTCGCAGTCGGTATATTTTTGTTGCATTGGTCGGCGAATACAAAGCCTGTTCTGGAGAGCTTTCAACCTTATTTTAATCTGCCCTGGCGTTGGGCGATGGCGCATGGGTGGATGAACAGTTTTGAATATGCTGAGTATTCAACTTATTTTATTGCCTCGATCTTGTTTGTCTTGTTGACAAAATCGTTTTCACGTACCCAGGCATTTGTCGCGATGCTTCCATATCTCATTTCGATATTACCATTGTGGAGTGATGAGTTCGCCTTTCGTTATCGACTGATGATATCTTCAACCTCACTCTTTTTTCTTTGTCTTTCCATAACCCTAGGAAAAGCCTGCATCCATGAACGCAAGATCACTATAAGCTGGCTAATTGTGATACTCTGCGGCAGTCGTCTGTTTTTTGAGCCGGGGATACATAAAATTGGTCCGGGAATGCCGGTGGAATCACTTTCGTCTAATGTCGAAAAGCTCGATAGGTATCTTCCAAAGGACGCCTTCATAGTTGCCCCTCACGGAATCCAATTTCGGATCACCTATTTTCTAAATCGTCCCTCAGCACGGCGCCTTCCAAAAAATTTTCCGACGGCTAAGATATTTTTCCTCGACGAGAACTCGAGTGTAAATTGTCTCCCAATCAGTAGTCTTAACAATAGAACGTCTGATGAGGTCGATTGTGTTCGACTAGATGCTAAGTGGATACTACGGAGTGGGTGAGTGCTTTTCTCTCATGGTAACGTTTCTTCTTGAAGAATTTTACATGTCACAACGCTGTCTCCGGGAAGAAGGTTTCCAACCGCACGTAGGCCGGGGCCGAGTTCAATACTAAAA
>JAAZON010000092.1 GCA_012797725.1 SAR324 cluster bacterium
AAAAGCTCTTAAATAAAGATTTAAAACAGGTCATATATTCTAACAAAAAAGGCGAAAGCCCTTCCTGAGAGTGAAATACTTGCGATCTCCACTTTGTTGAAAAATGCTAACTTACTTGCAATTTATGTATTTCACAAGTAGCAGACTGATTCAAAAGAGACCCATCAAAGGAAAGGCCATGGCAAGCTGGCTTATGACATCTGGCGGTGTAAGAATTGCTGCCACGACAAAGATTAGGACTATGGCATGTCTGCTCCAACTAAGCATTGAGTGATATTCAAGTATCTTGGCTTTGGCTAAAAATATTGCAAGAACTGGCATCTCAAAAATTAGGCCAAAGGCAATGAGTAAATGAAGAATCAGGGAGAGATGTTCACTCATTCGGACTTGGGGACTAAGGCCAAGTTCTTTGTATTGTTGGACAAAAAAATGCATAGCAAGTGGTAGCACCACCAAATAGCAAAACAAAACACCCAGAACGAAAAGCGCGGTACTTAGTATAACAAAAGGCAAAGCTAGCCTTCGCTCAGAGGAGTGCAATCCTGGTGCGACAAAGAGCCAGAGCTGGTGGAATATGAATGGACTTACAAGAAGTGCCCCCCCAAAGAAAGACACACTAATTCTTAGCATAATAGCTTCAGCTGGACTGGTTCCTATTATAGAGTTTTCAGGGAAAGATCTGTAATAGGGCGCATTGAGGAGCGAAAAAATCCAAGGAGCGATAAAATAACAGATGAAAGTCCCGCACAAGACAAAAAGAAGAGATATTAATAAGCGACTTCTTAGTTCACGTAGATGCTCGATGAATGTTAACTCAGATGTTGTTGTTTCCAAATGCTCATTCATTGTTTTTGACTTTCAGCACGATGTTCTTTTTCATCTAATTGCTTTTCTTCCATTGCAATCGATGAGCTAAATTCTTTAAGCGAGGAATCTAAGTTTTGTCTAAATTCATTGGTTGGTTTATTAATAGTGTTGTGCAATTCACGCCTGATTCCATCAAGCTCCTTTTGCATTTTTCCCAGTAATCTACCTAGATTTTGTAAAAGATCTGGAAGCTGTTCTGGTCCAAAGATAATTAATGCTATCCCAAGAATGACAATAAGCTCTGTTATGCTTATTCCAAACATATCTTTTACCCAGATTTTCTTAGCAAGGCCAAATGTTGATATGCAAAAAGTCCAGGAGCTAATCTTGCAATCATTAAACGGAGCCTGGAAAAAACCTTAAAGACTTTGTTGTCCCAAATCCATTCTGGTAAGAGTAGTTCAATGGGATCGATTGATGAATCAAGTTCTACGAGCTCCATCGATTGGGAAGACTTAATTAATTCCTTTAGTCGCTTTCGAGTAAAAAACTGAAGGTGTGTTCTGTCAAGTAATCCGCGCTCGGTGTATTCCAAAAATCCGAATAACAATTGAATTCGAACCATCCAATGAGCCGTATTTGGTACGGAAATAAGCATATGTCCGCCAGGTGAAAGCAAATTGGCGAGCAACTGGTACTCTTTCTGGGGTTGTACAAGGTGTTCAAGTACATCGAGCACAATAATTAGATCGAACTTATCATCTTTATACAATTCAAGAGATGGGCTTACTCGTTCATAAATTGGTTTTATAAACTCGAGTGCTGCGAGATCAATTTCTGTGGCGGCGAGCTTGGAAAATCCCATTTGTTTCAAGGCGGCTCCAATTGCACCACTTCCAGCTCCCACATCAAGCACAGCGATCGATTTTGGGAGTAAGGATATTTTTCTCAAGGCCCAATGATGACTAGAGCCCAGAAATGGCTTAAATTTGTAGCGTTCGTGGCTTGCGTTCTTCTTGTCTGTCATTGCTAAATCCAACAAGGTTTCAGATTATACCATTAGGGCTATACATGTCATCTCTTTGCTTGGATTATGTGTTTTTATTGCAATTAACAATGAAAGCCCATAATCTTTAGGCCAATCAAAAGGTAATAAAAGGATATAGCTAGTTGGAGGTAGCACTTGTAGGATGTGTTGAGATTGTGACTCCCTTATTGCAATTGAGCTTGCAATGAGATTGTTTTTTAAGCTCTGATTTTCCGGTACGGAAATAAGAAAATATGTATAATCCAAAATTACATTTTCATTTCACAGGGATTGGAGGTGTCGGTATGTCCGGCATCGCAGAAGTGCTAATCAATCTTGGTTTCACTGTATCGGGATCTGATTTGAAGCCAATAGAATCATGTTCACGCCTCATATCCCTTGGAGCACGAGTTTTTCAAGGCCACAGAGTTGAAAACCTTCCGAAAGAAGCATCTCTTTTGGTTTATTCTTCGGCAGTAAGCTCCGATAACCCTGAACTTATTGAGGCAAAGCGCAGAGGAATTGCTGTAATTCCTAGGGCTGAAGTTCTAGCGGAACTTATGCGTCTCAAATATGGAGTCGCGGTGGCAGGTTCTCATGGAAAGACAACAACTACAAGTCTGGTTGCAGCCGTCATGGAAGCTGGCAACCTTGATCCTACAGTGATCATTGGTGGAGTAGTGAAGGCGATGGGGACGGGTAGTCGTCTAGGCAAGGGAGATTTCCTGGTTGCTGAAAGCGATGAAAGCGATCGAAGTTTTCTTCTATTAAAACCAACTGTGGCAGTAGTCACAAATATCGACGAAGAGCATTTATCTGCTTATAACTCCTTAAAAGACCTTGAGGATTCTTTCGCCAAATTTGTTGAGGCAGTTCCATTTTATGGGCTTTCTATTTTTTGTATTGACGATCCCCGAGTAAGAAATCTTTCAATGGATTACACAAAGCGAAAAGAAACCTATGGTTTTTCCCCTGATGCTCAGGTGAGAGCAGAGAATCTTGAATTCGTGGATGGAGCTACACATTTCGACATCTATCATCAATCGAAGAAGCTTTTCCGACTTCGTTTGCCAATGCCAGGTAGGCATTTTGCTCAAAATGCTTTGGCTGCAGTAGCGGTAGGACTTGAGTTTTGTGTCAGCGAGTCTGCTATTAAGGAGGCTTTGGAAAGTTTCTCGGGAGTTGGCAGGCGCTTGGAGCTTCTCCCTGTAGTAAATGGTATCACCATAATTAATGATTATGGTCACCATCCATCTGAGGTGAAAGCCTCAATTGCGGCTGTCAGAGCGGGTTGGGGAAAAACCATGGGACGCCTTCATGTTGTTTTTCAACCTCATCGCTATTCAAGAACGAGGGATTGTTTCGCTTCCTTTCTTGATGCTTTCTCAAGTGCCGATACACTTATTATTAGTGACATATATCCTGCCAGTGAAGCTCCTATTGAGGGTGTTACTTCTGAGAAGTTAGAAGCTGCCATTGTACATCCCTCAAAGACTTATGTAGGTTCTCTCGATAATGTGATTCCAAAATTGCTCCCAAGCCTGAATGATGGCGACTTTGTTCTTTTTCTTGGAGCTGGTTCTATTGGCACTTTACCTGAGAAGCTCTATCAAACGTTATGCAAAAATCCGCGCTAGAGGAGAGGCATGGCATTTTACAGTTCACAAAGGTTCGAAGATATATGTGAACGAGAAACAGGTGTGCTGCTAAAATTAGATGTCCTTGGAGCAAAGCTTACAAGCTTTGCAATTGGCGGGCCTATTTCCTATTACTGTGTCGTTGACTCGATTGAAGATTTAAAAAGTCTGTTAAAATATTTGAAGTCGAGATCAGAGAAACTATTAATCATGGGGGCTGGTAGTAATATACTAATACCAGACGAAGGCATTAGAGGAGTTGTTGCACGCTTAGGCCGTGCTTTCCATTTTTGCCAGAAGGCTGGACCTCAGTCCTTTGTTGTCGGTGCCGCAAGTCCTATTATGAGCTTGTCTAGAATGCTTTCTGATGAAGGATATTCGGGTCTTGAGTTTGCCGGAGGAATTCCTGGCTCAGCCGGGGGTGCATTAACGATGAATGCTGGTGCACATGGCAGCTCCATGTCAGATATAGTGACTGGAGCGCGAGTCTTAAGTGCTGATGGTGAGGTTCTGGATCTTACTAAGGATGACTTTCGTTTTGTGTACAGAAATGCTGGTCTGCCTGAGGGGATGATTGTTCTCTCGGTAAATATTGAACTTACTGAATCCAATCGGGAAAAGACAAAAAGAACTCGTCAGGAAATGTTGAAAGAAAGAAGGGCAAGACAGCCGCTTCAATTTGCGTCTGCGGGTTCTGTATTTAAGAATCCAAGTATGGAAAAGCCTGCAGGATTGTTGATCGAAAAGGCAGGTTTGAAAGGTGTAAGAATAGGGGGGGCAGAAATTTCAAAACTGCACGCGAATTGGATAATTAATCCTGCTAAAGATGCTAAGGCAGTTGACGTGCTAGCTTTGATGAAGTTGTGCAAGCAGCGAGTCCTTGATATGGCAGGAATTGAATTGGAAGCTGAAATTAAGGTTTGGTGAAAATGCGACGGATATTTTTGGCAATTCTAATTGCGGCCATGATTCTGTGCTTCTATTGGATTTATAATCCAAAATATGTTGAAAAATACATCAGGCTAGGTGGTAAAGCTATATATAATTTCTGGTTTGAAAAGGAGCTTTTAATAGCGGGAGATTCCAATTTATCAGATAAGACCATTAAAGATCTTCTCCCTACAGAACAGTCGATTTTTTGGTGGCTTATGAATATGGATATTATCGAAGGGGATCTTAAGCGAAACCCATGGATAATAAAAGCAGATGTGCATCCTTGTACCTCTAGCATCATTGGGCTTTGGGGGTGTTTTGTCGTAAATATTGAAGAAAGGAAACCTTCCTTTTTGGTGACTGAAGGTGACGTGACATGGTTGGTTGGAGAAGATGGGGGCTTTTTCTCTCCATTAACCCCGCGACTTCGAGAGCTTTACAAAGACCGCAAGCTATGTTTGCTGAAAGGCTTCTACGATGACAGTCCTTCAGCTGAACTTTTTAATGCACGATTCCGTTACGTCTATGAGGCAGTGAAAATAATTGAGAAACGGATGCATAGAAGAATCTCGTCTGTGGAGCTTCTTCCAAGTGGAGAACTCGAGGTGAGTTTTGATGACAACGCATACTCAGTGGTCTTTTCTGGGGGCCTGGATGGCGCTGAGCTTTTGCATTTTGAACTTGATCGTCTAGATGTTCTCTTAGGGCAGTTTGAAGGTAAAGAAGATACAATCAAGAAAATTGATTTAGCATTCAATAAGCTTGCAGTAGTAACGTTCAAAGAAAATGTTCCTAATCCACAGATTGGTAATCTGGAACCCATAAAAGAGGGGCAGTAATGACAGGGCAATTTTTGATGCGAAAATTTCTTAGCCTCGTTGGGTCCTAACAGTAGATTCTTGCAGAAAAGTAAAAAATTTTAATACAAAGCAAGTCTAATTGGTTTAATGAGCAATCAAAATATTGGATACCCATTTTACTTGCAATTAAGTTTTCAAAATCCTGAAGCAATTGAAGAACAAGTCCAGAGGATGTATATAGGAAGCCCAATGCGAAGCTCATTAATCTCCATAATTATCCTTGTTATGCTTTTTCAAAGTGAAGCTTTGGCAGGATCCTGGGCTTTTTTTGAGATCGGATTTCGGGGGCAAAGGGATACTCATATAATCAAGCTTAGAGACCACAACAAGATTGAAGAAGCAAGGGCTTTATTACGGTCGAAATCATCAGCCGGAGTGATGGGAGAGATCCTCAAATCCAGGGCATCCTACAACCCGAGGTGGAGTTACCATTTGAAACCAAGCAGTATTAAATTCTTCGAACTTGCCATTGAAGTTTGTGATGCGAGTCCAAAATACATTGAGAAGCATCTGAATAAAGTTGGTAGTGACTTCTTACCTGGGAAAATCTGGTGTCCTTGGTCTTCATACGTGAGAAAAGAAATTCGAAGACAAAGACGCAGATAGTCTTTTTTTATGTATTGCCACCGTTAATGAGGTGAGACGCATTCTTTTTGAATAAGAGCATTCAAATGCTCTTGAAGTCTTTTTGCTATTTTGCTGTCGAGTCCTTGAATGCGTGCAAATCCTTGAGGTGCAGATGGGACTAGAAGCTCCAAGTAAGAAAGGCCAAACAAAACATCGCGCCATCTGGCTCCAACATGCACGCTTTGGATCCTAGAAAGAGGTAAAGAACTTCTTTGCTTTCGCAGAATTCCTTTCTCAATAATTAGGGATCCCCCTTTCAGCATATAATGATAGTCGGCCTTGTCAATGGCTGCAATGACTAATCGAGTTGCTAGAATCATCACAATGCCAAGTACAAACAGCAGCTCGACATCACCAAGTGCCTCAAAGAGCCTAATATCAACATTAAATAGATATTTTTCGTAGTCTGTTAATCCAACAAAAAATGTCATTATGGCGAGAGCCAATATCCACTCGAATGATGCTTGTATGAGATGTTTAGATGAAATTGGGTAGATCTTGTGTAGCATCTCAATTCTTTTAAGTCCTACAGGCCCAACTTCGAGTCTATGATTCTGTTTTTGTTGGGGTCTCTCTGGATAAGAAGTAATCGATGGAATAACTTTGTCGATTGATATTGCATTCATAAGCGCAAATGGATGTGATGGCAAGAAATCTTTAATAAAATAGACAGCATTAACCGTATAATGATTTCAGACGCACGGTATTTCAGATAATTCACTTAAAAACTTAGCTCTTTGAGTAAAAATCATGCCCCTATTGGCAGCTAAGATCCTAACAACACTGCAATTGCGAGATGCTAGCTTTGCTGTGAATCCCATATGCGAAAGATACGCATTCAAAAGAGCGCTCATCTCAGTATGTTAAATTGTCTGCATGGGTACATGGGGGGCATTCAGGGATTGCAAGAGAATCTTGAACTTTTAAGGCTTTTTCGCTTGCAGTTATATCGAAACTGCGTTTAATTCTTAGTCTGTTATATGTTTGACCTCTTGGGTTTGGCCACGAGAGGCTTTTTTGGGCAACATAAACATGGCAGCAAAGACTAATATTATAGCAGGACTCGACATTGGAACTTCAAAGGTGGAAGTAGTGATTGCTGAGCAGGTGCCAGATAGTCCACTGAGTATCATTGGAGTGGGCAGTAGTCAGTCGAGAGGTCTTAGAAAAGGCGTTGTTATTAATATTGATACAACAGTTGAATGTATTGCTGCCGCGCTGAGTCAAGCAGAAGCAATGGCAGGCTGTGATGTGCGTTCTGCATTCGCGTCGATTTCAGGCAGTCATATAAAAGGAGCTGATAGCCAGGGAATTGTGGGAATAAAACATAAGGAGGTCAGTCAGGATGATTTAGATCGAGTGATTGAGGCTGCCAAAGCTGTGCCCATTCCGCTCGATCGGGAAATTCTTCATGTTCTTCCACAGGAATATATCATAGATGACCAAGATGGGATTCGTGAGCCACGCGGGATGTCAGGTGTAAGCTTAG
>JAAZON010000093.1 GCA_012797725.1 SAR324 cluster bacterium
AATGACGATGCTTGGACAAGGCTTATTTGGAAAGGCTGAAAAAGCCAAGGTCGACTTGACGATGATGCGCATAAAACAGGTTCAAGGTCTAATTAATCAATATCAACTTCGTTACAATCAACTTCCATCCAGCATGAGTTCACTTATGGGTTGTGACGAAAACACAGGATCAAACTGCATTCCAATTGTTGATTCAGAAGAGGAGCTTCGAGATGCGTGGGGTACGATGCTGATTTATAGGAATGAAGGTGGAGGTCGAAGCTATTCATTAACCAGCCTTGGTTCGGATAGGAAAGTCGGAGGAAGTGGTGTTGAGCGTGACATAACTGTGACAGGCCCCTAATAGTGTCATTGTGCCAATGTGTTCCAATTAATTTCATTTAAAGAAGTTCACGACAAATCAAGAAGCTGTTCTGCAGGCTTCACGCTGATTGAACTTGTTATGGTAATCCTAGTGATAGGGGCAATGATGCTTCTGGTCACTTTTTCCACTGGCTCTTACCAATACTGGCGAGAAGAGGCCTTTATTCGGCGATTGACGGAGACTATTGAATTCCTCCACACGCAAGCAGTCGCAGATCAGGCTTTTTATCGTCTTGAGCTTGATTTTGGAAGGGGAAAGCAACAAAGTTTCTTTTCGGTCGGAGTGGTTCAAGCGGAAGAAGACAAGGTGCTGCAAGCTCAAGGAATCGCAACAGAAGATATAGGCTTAGTTAGCACAGAGCTTTATTTCTTTCTCCATCCATCAACGGGTGTTGATGGCACGTACTCCATTATTCCTCCACCATCATTTCCCAGTTTGTATGAACCTACATTTTTCCCAGAAGATGTGTTTTTAGAAAGAGTTCGAACAGCTTCGGCAATTTATAACCGGAACCAAGATGATAAAGCATTTTTGTTATTCTCTCCCAGAGGATTTTCTTCTTTTGCCGTTTTGCACTTGTCTTTAAGTAAAGGCGCCCCGTTAACAATTCTTGTCAATCCTTTTACAGGAATGACAAAGATATATAGAGAGCATAAAGACTTTGAATGGACTTATTCAAAAGCGAAAGAAAAGTGAGAGAAACTAGATTTTTAAGACAGGCAGCAAGAGAAAATGGATTTACTCTGCTTGAGATTATTATTGCAGTGGCAATTCTTTCTACTTCATTAGTCACGCTGCTAGGCCTCCAGTCTTCTATTATGCAACAAGCCATTAAGGATAGAGATCGACAAAATGCATTACTCGTTGGTCGTCGTGTTTTAGCGGCCTTAGAAACATCGGAGAATCCAATAGCTGTCGGGGTAAAATCTGGTCGTATTAGAGAAATACTTGCTGGTTTTGCTGCAAGTGAGGATGATCGTTCGACAGGGAACGATCCGGCGCTTGATTTGCAGTCGGAACTTCAAGTTGATTATTTGAAACTTCCAGGAGTGGAAAGTGAGCAGGCAATAAAAAAGGTTGTCTTGAGAATATTCTGGGGATCCTCAGTTGAGGATTCTCTTGAAGTCCTTTATCTTAGCCCGGAAACAGACCAAGATAAGGACGAAGATGAGGATGGGTGAACCTAGCTTTATGACGAGTCGGGTGAGAAATAGTTTTCGGAAAGTGGTAAGACGAAGAGAGAGGGGGTTCACGCTCATAGAGATTGTGATTGCAGTCAGTATTCTTGTAGTAATAATGACGACTGCTTATGCCACACTGACTCAAATTATTCGATGTAAAAAGGTTCTGGATGATTCCCGTGAATCAAAAACGATTGTGAATTCAATTTTGCTTAGAATGACACGAGAGCTTCAACTCGCAAAGGCAGGGGTTAGGTTGTTGCCCGATCGTGAGGATCTAAACAAAATAAACAACTCTAATCTTAATCTTATTGGAGAAGCAAAGCTGCTTCCAAATAAACAGAATGGAGATAGAATAACCTTCGTGGCTGCTCAAGGCGGCCAATACTTACCTGATGGAAGCGCCCATGCGGGAGATGTGCAGATTAGCTATCGAGTGGAAGAGAACCCCGAAGAGGCCACCAATGAGGGACGAAGCTACTATCTTGTCAGGGAAGAGCTTCCATACATAACACCAGCTAAGAAAGCCTATGAACAGGCCATGATATTTCCAATCACAGATCAACTTGTTAGCCTCAGCTTTCGCTATTTTGATGGTAGAACCAATAAATGGGTAAATTCATGGGGAGGAACCCCCAATACTATGAAGCTCCCCAAATTAATTGAATTTGAGGTGAAAATAAGGTCACTCAATGGGAAAATCGAAGCTTTTAAAACCGCTGTGGCCATACGTTCAGTTGGGAGCGATAAGTAAAGGCTTGTAATAGTCCCCTTGCCGCCGCAAAAAAGGAAAGTTAAGCTCGAAAAGGGAGAAAAGTATAAATTCAAAGGCCTTGGTACGTATATTATGCAGCCTGTGCTTGTCATTGATCTCACAAGAGATCCAATATTAGCTTATATTGTCGATGTTTCGACCAATGAGGGACTTATTCTAGAACGTGCCACTGCGTCTCGTCTTTCTTGGCTTTCTGAATACTCTCGTAAAAGCTTGGAAAAGAATAAGATAGATTCTGAGGTAGTGCCCATTGACACTAATGGCACTTCCCTTCAAGACAATCCCACCACAATGCCCTTCAATGGTGGGGAAGTTTTGTTATCCCTTGTAAAACAGTTCACGCGTGAATGGACAAATTCAGTTGTTATTTTACCACCCATTGATTACATATCGTTTGGACTAAATGCTCCATTCGGAGATATGAAGCGTCTTTCTAAGGTTCTTCTTTCTGAGGTTCAGGATACAGTTCCATTTGAACTAGACGAAATGCACCTTCACTATCGGTCTATGCAGTTCCTCGGTCGGGACGACTTTTTTGTGCATGTGGGCTTGATTCCCAAGCAGTTTATCCGGGATATGCTTGTTTGGTTGAATGAAGCAACAATAGAGGCCACCATTCTTTGCCCCTCTACCTGTGTTTTAAGCACCTTCTATGATTTATCCGAGGGAGCATCACCGCTAGCGGCTTTGATTCATTATGATTATCCAAACATGAATTTCGGCATCTTTATAGATGCTAAGTTCTGTGTGGATAGAACCTTTAATTATTTTACTGATAACGAGGGCCAGGAGCACAGAGATCATTTCATTGAGAGTTCCTTGCGACAATTTAGAACAATGCTTCTCGCGTTTGAAAAGAGGTTCGATCGAAACATTCCCCAAATTCTTGTTTTTGGGAAGGAAGTAAATACTCTATTGCTTCAAGACCTTTTCCCCCAAAGAGAAATCCGTCTTTATGCAGATGAAGAGTATAAGGTGGACTCTGATTTCTTCGCAAAGAAAGCTGCTTTATTTGGGCGAGATGAAAAAGCGCCAGAACCTTTGGTTAATTTTCGTAGTGGGGAATTTAAAGTTGGAATCAAATGGGCGGGGCTTTTCCACTGCATACAACAGGTACTTCCATATTTCTTGACCTTTTGTGTTTGTACGGTAGTGACTCTTCTTGTATCTTATTTTGCGAGAGAGAGCAGGCTTGAGGCAATTCAGGCCACAACAGTGGAAACAATAAGAGAACTAATACCGTCAATTGATCCTAACTCCAGCAGCCCATCAGAATTCGTAAAGTCAGAGCTAGCAACAATCCAGAAACAACTTAGGGATCTAGGCTCGCCCTTTCAATTATCTCCACTTGATGCCTTGGTTGAATTATCGAAGGATTTTCAAAAAAGAAGTAATGCCACGATCAGGAGAATTAATATTGTCGGCAACAAGGTTACCATTGAGGGATCAGCACCCAATTATGCCGCAATGGACACTCTGGAAAAGGCCTTTAAGAAGAAGAAAAGGACATATTGCCAAGTCAAGAACACAGTAAACGCAACAGGTGCATCTGGGGGCTCATCAACTCTTAATTTCTCTTTTACATTGGAGCTTTGCGAATGAGTATAACAAAGCTCTGGCATACTATTATATTTGCGACGAAGACTTGGTTTGAAAAATTGTCCTCACGAGAACGACGGCTTATCATAATTGCTGCGATAGCAGTGGTTTTAATGTTGGTTTATGGAGTTTGTACGAAGACCTACCAGGCTTTTGTGTTAATCAATAGTAATCTCAGTTATGCTAATGAGGAACTTGCGACAGTTTCAGACCTATTATCTCAGTATAGCAAGGCAAAGGCTCAAAGAGATAGGATTGAGAATGAATTTAGAAGTGTGGAATTTAAAGAAGGCGAGTTGACATATTTGGAAGAGTTAATAAAGAAGAAGCTCAATTTAAGTAGTGGATTTACAATAACACCTAGAGCTGTTACGAAATTTGGAGTCAATTACGAGCAGCATCCCTTTACAGTCAAATTCTCGTTAAGTGATTTGAAATTAATAATGGAGTTCTTGAATGAAATAATTTCGGGTCCGCAGCCTTTATTATTGACACGCTTAGATATACGGATGACTCGAAATGGTGAGACTTTGGAAGTAGATATGGATGTCAGTAGTATTAAGGAAGTCCGGTCTCAAGCTAGCTGAAATTTGAGAGGAAATGAATTAGTCTGAAGTGAGAAGATGATACGTTCAAGCCAGAAAGTGATATTACCATTGAGTGTGATACTAGCAGTGGGCGTTGTTTTCTATATGACGCTAAAAAGTGATGCTGTTGGAAGTTATGTTAGGGAGAAAATTATCGAGGTTGGGCGTGAGAAGGGACTCTCGATGAAGATGGACAATGTTGCTTGTGGAATTTTGGGATGCAAGGCGGAAGGCGTGACTGTATCTCTGCAACATGCCTTTATGTATTTACGTATTGATGAGCTGAATATAAGACCTAAATTCGTCGGAATACTATTAGGAGGGCCTCAACTAAGAATGACCGGCCAATTATATAGAGGAAATTTTATTAGTGAATTGAGAATTCAGCCAAAGGAGTCGATCATTAGTGGTTCTGTGATTGTAACTGGACTGGAGGTTGCAGAGATACCACAGTTATCGGGTATTGGACTTGTGGCAGGTACTTTGGACTTCACATTAAATTCGATCGTTGTAAAGCCTGATAGCCTTGGCTTTGCTAGTGGCGAAGTGAGAATTGTTGGAGCATCAAAACCTCAGAAGACCTCGCTTCCTCCATTATTGACTGGAGCGGCACTTCCAATTGATATTCCTGCCATGAGAGAAGTCAATGTACAAATGATTGGTCAGATGAGAGATGATAAACTAACCTTGAAAGAGGGGAGATTGGCATCTTCGTTGGGTCTGGTGCAAATGGAAGGAGAGGTATCGTTCTCACAAAAATCTAGGTCAGTGGGATTGGGTTTGAACGGTCGAATTGAACTCAGTAAGGAAGGAACCCGGGAGATATCTAGTTTAATAGGGCTAGAAGGGAAGGGCGTTGATGCTTCTGCTGCTCAAAAGTTTGATTTCCAGCTTAGGGGAACAGCAGAGAACCCAGATTTCACCTACAAACCAGTTTCTTAAAGCAAGAACTTATGTCAGATAAAAAAGTCTTGAAAGAGGATTAATATGGATTGGACAGGATTAATGATTGGAGTTGCGGCATCTATTGGTACTATGAGTGTGGGACTTTTGATTGTTCGTCGACTCAGTTCGGGGGTCTCAATAGGCCAGAAAGACTCCTTGTTGCATGAAATAGAGAGCCTTAATAAGTCCATAGAAAAGTCAATCCAATCTACAGAAAAGTTTTGCTCAAAAGGTCAACTCGACAGTGTGACTAACCAATTGCAAGAAGTGCAAAGTAGCCTGGCTGGGCAAAAGGAATTGCTGAAAGAAGTTGAGAAGAGACTTGAACAAGCGCAGAAGACCATAGAAGAGAAAGAAGCCTATCATCAAGCACTAAAATCGGCAAAGGCAGAAGATGAAGAAAAAGTTGCAGGGTTGCTAGCGCGTTACGACGATATTGCGGCTGAGTCAATTTCACTCGAGCAGAAACTTGCAGCATCGATGAAAAATCTAGATCAAATGCTAGCCGAGCTTCAATTAACACAAGAGCAAATCATTGCATTTCAAGATGTGCAAAATGCCCTGACGGATACTAGTAGCCAGTTGAGACAACTTTATCTCGAATATGAAGGGATGAAAAAACGAATAGATACTCTGATGAGTCAGTTGGAGGATTTGGAGGTCGAATACACCAAGTTGGTCGAACAGCAGTTAGGGGAATAAAATAAATCTCAGCTTCATTGGGGTAGTCAAATAAATGAAAAATAACAAGAGATTATACTGGTAATTAATCAAACGCTGTAATTGTATAAAATCGTAGAAAGTAGTAATATCAATGCCTCTACTGGTATTGTAATTAACTCTTCTTGGAGAAGAGAGTTGAATTCTTAATCTTTTCGGATTTTATTGCCCATGGATGCAAAAGTACCAAAAAGGCTTAGCGAATCTCACCTAAATCAGTTGAATGTGTTGCGAGTTTTGAGCACTGATATGCAAGAAGAAGTTCCTCGGCATTACCACTTACATGAGATAGCCGATCTTAGTGGATTGAAAGATGAGAAAGAAACTCAGAGGTATCTATTTATCCTCGAGGGGCAAAAGCTAGTGGCTCCTTGTCCGAAGGGCGACTTTACTTCCCGAGTCTGGCACATAACGAATGAAGGACTTTGGGCTATGAAGAACATCAAGCAAGCGATGGTTCAATAGGCTGCCATTCCTATTCGGTTTAGTCGTAGTTAGTGTAGCCAGAAAAGTTGTTTTTAGAACCGGTGGGAGGGTAGACTGCGGAATCAGGTAAGGGGGGGGGAGGGGATTCAAAAAGCCAACAGCAGTTAAGTAGATCGCCAAGAGTGGGTCTATGAGGGACTAATTCAGAGAAATATCTAGCAAAAGATAATCCAATAGGGTTTAGTCTTTCAGTAAATCAGCAACGCGGGCTGGATCAAGCGAATGGATTTCGGAAAGGCCGTTCCCATCTTTTTTGCCAGACTCTTTGATCGCACGGCTTAAATCTTTCAGTATGTCATGAACTTCATTTGCATCGGCAAGTGGCAGATAAGCACCATTTGTAGGATCCTTGATATTCAAATCACTAATTAGATTGTTTAATTCTATTAGCTTGTTTACTCGTTCGCTTCTCCGTTGTGTGTACGAGAGATTTACCGAATCGGTGTCGACCTTTGGTTGGAGCTGAAGGACAATTCCAGACTTTTTTTGTGTTTGTGAGGACTCCTGACTTTTTGAATTTGCGTTCAATTCGGCTAGCCGAAAAGCAGCTGTTGAGATCTCCTTGCTTTCAGTAGTCATTTCGATATCCCTTTTATAAGCATCGTTGTTAATTCATTTTAGATGAAACATAACCCACTTCAGTTCTAATTTTATAATACTTTCCAGCAAAAAACATTTAATCATAATCAAGAAAGTGGCAATAGCGCACCAGCATTAGAGAAATTAGCGAGGTGCAATAATCACAGTGCTAAATTACGTCTCTTCGTGGTAGATCCATTTTTAAGTCGACCTTTTTGAAAAAGGTTATCCACAAAAAATACTCAAGCTGCAAGGACCTTGCCAAGGTTTAATACTTTGAAATGATTGGATAAAAACAAGTTGTAAAGTTTCGCAATGTAGCATCTTAATGCAAATTGTTGTACAGGAGTACAGAAGTGATATTTCTGTGTAGGATAATAAATTAT
>JAAZON010000006.1 GCA_012797725.1 SAR324 cluster bacterium
AGGCTTCATTGAAATCCACCACCATTTCTTCCTTAGGCATAGGGATTTCAAGCTCATGCATCATCTTCCGAAATAAATCTCTATCCTCTGCAATCTCTATGGCACGAGGAGCAGTTCCTAGTATTTTAACCCCACAAGCTTCCAATTCAGCAGAAATATTCAACGGAGTCTGTCCACCAAACTGCACAATAACTCCTTCGGGCTTTTCCTTTTCATAAATGCTCAATACATCTTCTACCGTTAAAGGCTCAAAGTAGAGTTTGTCTGAAGTATCATAATCCGTGGACACAGTTTCAGGATTGCAATTAACCATTATGGTTTCCATCCCTGCATCTCGTGCAGCAAAGGCTGCATGCACGCAACAATAGTCAAATTCAATACCCTGCCCAATTCTGTTGGGGCCGCCACCGAGTACCATTATCTTTCGAGCAGAGGTGGTTTCAATTTCATCGCATGAATTGTAGGTTGAATAATAATAGGATGCATCTTTGACACCAGACACTCTTACCGCTTCCCATGCTTCGTTTACACCCAGTTTTTCACGCTGCTGGCGAATACTTTGTTCTGGCACATCAAGAAGTTTTGCAAGATATTTATCCGCAAACCCATCCTGCTTCGACCGTATGAGAAGCTCGGCAGGAAGTTGCTTGCCCTTAAATTGCAATATTTCTTCTTCCAACTCCACCAGTTCTTTCATCTGTTGAATAAACCAGGGCTTAATTGAAGTCTTCCTATACAGCTCCTCCACTGTCGCACCTTTTCTTAGTGCTTCATACATTATGAACTGTCTTTCACTTGTAGGATGCGAAAGTAGTGCCATAAGTTCATCCAGAGAACGCAGGTTGAAGTCTTTTGCAAACCCAAGACCATAACGTCCATTTTCAAGTGAACGAATCGCCTTTAGAAGGGCCTCTTTGTAATTCCTCCCAATAGACATCACTTCACCAACTGCTCGCATTTGAGTGCCAAGGCGATCTTCAGCATTCCTAAATTTCTCGAAGGCCCATCTGGCAAACTTCACCACAACATAATCTCCCGACGGAGTGTATTTATCTAAGGTGCCACAGCGCCAATATGGGATTTCATCTAATGTCATGCCGGCAGCAAGCTTGGCGGAGACTAATGCAATCGGAAAGCCCGTCGCCTTTGAGGCAAGGGCCGAACTTCTAGAAGTTCGAGGATTGATTTCAATGATTACAACCCTCCCCGTTTTCGGATCGTGTGCAAACTGGATGTTAGTGCCCCCGATGACCTCGATTGCTTCAACGATTCTATATGAATATTCTTGCAAGCGTTTTTGAAGCTCTTCGCTAATTGTAAGCATTGGTGCTGTACAATACGAGTCTCCTGTATGCACCCCCATGGCATCAACATTTTCTATGAAGCAAACAGTGATCATTTGATTCTTGGAGTCGCGTACCACCTCGAGCTCTAGCTCCTCCCAACCATATACCGACTCTTCAATGAGGATCTGATGAATTAAACTTGCTTCAAGGCCTCGTTCTGCAATCACCCTAAACTCATCCATATTGTGAACATGCCCGCCACCTGTCCCTCCCATTGTGTATGCCGGCCTAATAACCAAGGGGAAACCTAAGCTTTTTGCCACTTTTTCGGCGTCGTTCATGTTGCTAACTGCTTCGCTTTTTGGCATCTCAATACCAAGACGCTTCATAGTTTCCTTGAAGGCAATTCTATCTTCACCTCGCTCAATTGCGTCAACCTGAACGCCAATAACTTTGACTCCATATTTTTCCAGTATTCCGGCTTTATGTAGCTCGAGACAAAGATTAAGCCCCGTTTGCCCTCCAAGGTTAGGAAGTAACGCATCTGGTCGCTCCTTCTTGATAATCTCAATCATGGTTTGCAGATTAAGCGGTTCAATGTATGTAACATCCGCCATTTCGGGATCTGTCATTATGGTAGCAGGGTTGGAGTTTACTAAAACAATCTGATAGCCAAGCTCTCGAAGAGCTTTGCAAGCTTGAGTTCCTGAGTAATCGAATTCACATGCTTGGCCGATAACAATCGGACCAGACCCAATGATCATAACTTTATGAATATCACTTCGTTTTCCCATCAAACTCACCCACAACAACAATAATTTAAGATACAATGCTACAAACAAAAAGGAGTGGAGCAGAACCCAGAATCTTAGAAAGTAAAAGCAGCAAGAACTCCCTTTGCTTCTAAGTTATAGATCTGGGACGACCGCTTGTGAGTGCAAGTTTATCGTTCTGACAATTCTATAGCAAACCAGGGATTCAAAGCTTGAGCCGGGGCCACTTCTTTAAGGATCTGTCAAGGTCCTGTTCCGGATCTAGCTTCTCAGTGCACTCCACCTGGCGAGTTTTCGAGTAACTATTCATTAGGCGTGGGGAACTTGGGTCCGCCTTCGCGTACAGCAGCCACTTTCATTAATAAATTGAATAGGCTACGGCAAGACGTAATTGCTTAGCTTAGGGGCCTTGCCTCTGCTTTTTGAGCAATTACGATTTCGTGGGATAAGATCCTGTAAATTTGATGATTTTCGCTTCAACTTGCTTAAAACGAAACCGGTCAGCCTTTAAAAAATATGGCTCCACAGTAGGCGCGACTTTATCGGCCACCATTCGTTAATAAGCCATCAAAGTGGCTTAGATTTGTCTTGCCCGAATTAAAGCCCGAATAAGCGATGATCATTCCCCCAGGCCTGTTAAAGTCGCGGCCTTGGTGAGGAGGCTGAACGGGTACATTAAAACGTAACTGGTCAGCCCGGAAAAGCCTTCGCATTGCCATGGTCAAAAGCAAAAAACGAAGTCAAAAGCACACTGAAAGACGTAGGAAAATAGCGTTTATAACGGTTAATTTCTGTCTTAATATAACCGATATGGCGGTTAATATGATAACTAGCTTTTGTAAGGTTTCTTATGGACAAGGCTCTTCTCAAGCAGTCAATTGACGACTGGAACATTAGCTACCGCATGGATAGGAAAAATTTGACTCCTCGTCATATGACAGCAAAACCATCACTCAAAATGGCGCTGGCTCTTGTAGGAGTTCGTCGTTGTGGGAAACCCTTTAACGCTATAGAAATGTCTCGGGAGTTCTCTCAAGAGCAAGTTCTTTATTAAAACTCGAAGATCCTCTTTATTACATCGAGCCTGAAGTTCAAGGGCTGGAAATGCTTTTAAGTGTGGCAACTGAATTTTCAGAAGCTCCATTTAAGATGTTAATCCTTGATGAAATTCAAAACATCGACGGCTGGGAAAAGTGGCTAAGGAAGCTCATTAATTAAAAGAGATATCAAATCGTCATAACAAGGTCTTCCGCGAAGCTACTTAGTAGTGAACCTTCAACTGCCCTTGCCTGGAGATGCCTTCAGCAAAATATTTGGCCTCTTAGTTACAGTGAATACTTGAAATCCTCAGGCAAGAAACCCTCAAGATCAATCGATGATATCTCTGCGCTTCGTTCTTATATCACTTGGGGAGGTTTTCCAGGGGTAGTATTATCAGAGACGGTGGAGATGAAGAAAAAATCTTGAAGACTCACCTTACTGATATAGTGCTTAAAGATATAATCTCCTGCCATCAGATTCGAAACAAACGAGTATTGGATCTGCTGATCGCCCACTACTTTTCGAATTTAAGCTCTCTTCACTCATATAATGCACGTAAGAACGCGTTTGGTCTTAGTATTGACATCGTGACAGACTATACGTGCGCTCTTTCAGAGGCATTCATCAGATTCGAGATCCCTTGGTATCATCCAAACCTAAAGGTTCAATCTCGCGACCCAAAGACAGCCTATGTAATCGATTCCGGTTTAAGAAGAGCGGCTAGCCGCTCAGCACAGCACGACAGCGGAAAGATTCTTGAGAACCTTGTTTTTCTAGAATTGAAACGCAAGGAAGCAGAAGTGTTCTATTTTAAGGAGAAGCAGGAAGTCGACTTCGTGGTAACAGAAGATGGAAAGTCTGTGGGAGCCATTCAAATTTGTGCCTCGAATTTGAAGGATTCGGTTACTAAAAAATGCGAGATCAGAGCTCTATTCGAGTGCATGGAAAACTTAATACTCAAGTCCTCTATTATCATTTCTTTAGATCGAGAAGAAAACATCAAAATAGACTCCAATCGCACAATAAAAGTTATTCCAGCACATCAATGGTTTCTTATGCCTTCTAAACTAATTTAGCCTCCAAATCTAAACCCAAGTTGGGAAGAGGGCGAAAGCTTTCACAGGCCTAAGTATTACAAAGCTTATAGCCTCTCAGAAATCTTCGTAAATTAGAGCTTGAAAGCGACGAATAAGGGCTTTCTGCGCACCATTCTAAAAAAAGTACTCAGGGTTTTTCTTAGATCTGCCGAATCTGGTGATGAGTTTTATGCGCGGCTCAGCATGGGTGCTGGGTCTGTTTAAGCATAGGTGACTCGAACTAGGTTTTAACTGCACACAAGAAGGACCTTGTGGCTATTACGATAGGGATGAACATAGCATCACTGAACGTGCTTGGGAAACTCCAAGATGCGTCTAGTAGCTTTGCAAAGAGTGCTGAGAGACTCTCGTCAGGACTTCGCATTAACAGCGCAAGCGATGATGCAGCTGGTCTTGCGCTTTCTTCATCTCTGAAAGCTTCTACACGGATTTACACCCAAGCTCTAAGGAATGTAAATGATGCTACAAGTCTCTTTAATGTGGCAGAGGGAGCTATAAGGGAGCTATCTACAATAGTAAGCAGGCAGCTTGAACTTGCTAATCAGGCAGCAAGTGGAAGCTACTCAAGCGCGCAGCTAGAAGCTCTCAATGAAGAAGCAAACGCTTTAGTCAATGAATACAACCGGATTATTGATACCACCAAGTTTAACGGCATGACTTTGCTAAATGGCACCTTCCAAAACTTCCAGGTACAGGTAGGAGATGGTGGCACTATCAATGATTTCATCACTTTTAGCATTGGGCAAATGCTTATGAACTATGGTAGCGGTAGTACTAGCATAGTGAATGATGGGACATTTAATGCTCGCACCTACTTCCTTACAACAGAGACTGTTAGATCAATGCTTGCTA
>JAAZON010000094.1 GCA_012797725.1 SAR324 cluster bacterium
CAAATCTCGGGGCTTGCTCATTAATGGAAGAGTGCACATGCTCGTGGCCAATCGGTTGCGTATCCTGCAAATTAGCCTTTTCATCTGCCTCTTTTGATATTATACCTTCTCGACCCATGCGGCTTCTTAATTGCCCCGTCATCTCTGGAGTAAGCATAACAGTGCGGTTTCGGGCTCTCGGCGCATCTCCACCATCAATTTCAGATTGAATATCAAAATCATCTTTCTTCGAATCCATACCCCCCCCTTACACCTTTGATACCTTACTCGATGTACTGCAAGTGACTTGCACAAGCAAAGATTTTTTGTTTTTACTGACCATATTTAACTACTTAAAATTAAAAACATGACTACAAATGTGCTAATAGTTATCAACAGCCCAGACAATAATACTGCTTTCAAAATATCCGAACCAAGCTTCCCAATTTTGAATTCTCGCTCCGTAACTTTCTTTGTTAAATGCTTTTGGGCCAACATTGGAGCTTGTTCTTTTAGCTGGCCACCAAAAGGAACTACTGCAAGTGTGATGTTATCGTAGCCTCCTCTTTCTTTCGCTAATTCAACAAGCTGAACACATGCGTCTTGGGGTGGGAATTTAGAGACAACACTCGCTAGCTCACATTCCGAGACCAGACTGTACATCCCGTCACTACATAGAACCAAAGAATCTTGAGCATCACCATCCTCACACGGCCAGACCCAATAGGTTTTTATATCGGGTTCGAGCACTGCTTCCGATCCCACACATTTAGTAAGAACGTGTGATTGAGGATGAGAAAGAGCCTCTTCAGGAAGAATCTCACCACGATCAACCCATTCCTGCACTAGAGTATGATCTTTTGTCAGCTGTTGTATTGCATTATCTCGCACAAGATAGGCACGTGAATCTCCAACATGCCCAATGGCAACCTCTTCGCCTTTAAAGATTGCACCAACAATTGTCGTCCCCATGCTCGCAAAGGCTTGATTCTGTCTTCGGAGAACTATCACACGATTTGCTTCTATAAATGCACTCTCTAGAGCAACCGCAGGGCTTCGTTCAGGAAGAGTATCAAGATCTCGTCTGATGGCATCAATAGCAAGTTGAGCTGCCAACTCACCCCCACTTGTTCCACCCATTCCATCACACACAAACCATCCGACTCCGGATCGTGAGTCTATGACCGCGTAACGATCCTCATTCAAGTCACGTTCGCATCCGGTGTCCGTAATGGCGGCAGGAACAAAGAAGTCCTCACCACGTTCAATATTGAAGTCATCATTTGTTTGCTCAGAATCGTCAAACATGAGTGACTTGTTCCTTTATTGACTAAATTCTTACATATCCAGACTTTTTCGCTTTATTAAGAAAGCCTATTTATAAGACCAACTAATATCGCTAACATAAACAGACCATGATTCTATGGCCTAAAGTCCTTCCAGAAAAATAAACTCTATCACTACAAATATTTGATTCAAAAGAACGCTTGAGCGATCCGGAAAATGATCAAACAGTGGTTTTATTCCATTTTCAGAGATTCAGTTTTCATCAGTATTATCCAGATGAGCCATTTGAACGAAAAACTCTGTTCTCTCAAATCAACACTGATTTATTTCAACAAAAGACTGCTTGGAATTGACTTATTTATGAGACGTTAGTTTACTTTACCAGGGAGCTGGGTAATTCACATGGTTCGAATTGACAGAATTTACACAAGAAATGGTGATGGGGGACAAACTCGCTTGGCAGGTGGTCGACTCATTAATAAAGATTCCCTCAGGGTCGAAGCATATGGCAATCTTGATGAACTTAACGCTTTTGTGGGAGCAGCCCGTACCATTGCACAAGAATCTGCGATTGAGCCCTTGATTTCTTATCTCACTAAA
>JAAZON010000095.1 GCA_012797725.1 SAR324 cluster bacterium
AAAGGACTGGCTCCTTTACTGAGAGCTTTTTTATAGATTCCAAGTCTCGGAGCAAGTTCTATGGCTTCAGAGAAGTTACCTATTAACTCAAAGGGATTAAGAACAGCTTTCGTTCTTTCCATCCATCTGGGTCGGAATAATTGATCAGATGCAACTGACAAACCTTTAGTTGATTCAATGTAGCTCCCATAGCCACCTTGATTTCTCATAAATTCGTCATAGGCTTTGGATTCCCATTTAAACGCCGAGCGGAAGCCGTCTTTGAATCCTGATAACCACACAGCCGGATTAAAACCATATTTGGAAACCATCGTTGCGGTTTGATAGTCACGGACTGCATTGGAGAGGGTGAATGGGAAATAGAGCGTAGTCGTACCTGCTTTGAATGCTTTTGAAGACATCATTACTAACTTACCCATCAAACCTGACTCTGCTGGACTCATGGCGTGCATAGCATCAGACAATTCTTTTGGTACAGCCCAGCGCGTTACCTTGCCGCCGATAAATACGCTAATTGATTCCCAATCTTGCGGAGCATTTTCTTTGGTGGGTAAGAATCTAATCAATCCTTTGGTTGCATCAGGGTGAGTTTTGCGAAGCTCTACTAATTTCAGGGCTACTTTATTTCGTTCAACAAGACTGACTGCTTTTGTGAGGTTGTCTATAACAGAGATAAATGGATCCCGAATGACTTTGTCTGTTCCTTCAATAGCACTCACAACACCTTGTTTACTCACTGAAAATGTTTCGGATACTACCGCCATTTTGTCTGCTTCTTCCAGCGTAGGTATGTATTCCAAAACGTGGAATGGAAGCCAGTTTTTGTTTTTCTCTACAACAGCGTTGAAGGCATTATTACTTAAAATCCCAGAATCTCTCATGGGTTCGAGAATTGCTTTAACTGCCCAATTCTGCATTCCGTTACCAACTTGCTCAAATGTTTTAAATGCTTTGTCACCAACTTTAGTTTTTAGTTCTTGGAGTGCCTTTTCTGCAGTTTCTTGAGTGACCTCAAGAGGATTTTCAACACCTCTGGCGGCTCTTTCTGCTGTTCTCTGGGCAAGTACATAGCGGGTAAAGTCTGCCCGCAATTTTCTGACAGGTTGAAGTGCGGTATACAAATCTCGGAAACTTCCTTCTACAATGCCGAAGCGTCCAGCATACATTCGGGCGCCCACATAAGGACTGGAATTGATATCGATGGGATTGCCCTGCAGTTTACTTACCTTGTTTTCAAACTCCCGAATAGGAGCGAAGCGGTCAGTGAAAAGACGCGGGAAAACCTGAATTGCTTTTTTAGCTTTGTCCAGAAGATTAGCAGCAGGCTAAAGCTTTCCAACCATCGCATCGATCTGGCTTAAAGCACTCCCTTCAGGAGGTGGTGAATCAGAACCAATAGGTGTTTCCTGGGGAGGTCTAGGAGGACTACCAGGCGGTGGATCTTTCACCTCATCCACTCGCGGTTGATCTGGTGCAATTATTTGACCTTGGCGCCGTTTTTGAATGAGTGTTGTCTGTGATACATCCTTGTTAGTACGTTCAAGTTTTTCTAGCTCGGTTTCACCAGGCACTCGGTATTTGTCTCGTATTTCTGCAGCCTTGGCCGCTTTTTGATCTAAAACAGAGAAAGAGGTGGTTAGCGGAATGGAAGGCTTGCCATCAACTATTGGTACTACATTTTGTGGGTCAAAAATGACCATTTGGTTTAGGCCTTTAACACCGTCATATCCCTTCTTTTGTAGAACTTCAGTAATCTTTTCAGGATCCCCATACTTCGTGGCTTCAGAGTAGAGTTCGTCAATTTTGCCAGACCAACTGAAAAGTTTTAATCCTTTTTTAATCTTTGTATCAATTACTGTTCCGTATAATTTTGCTCCTTCACCACCTGGGGTAAGATCCAAATAAACACCCTTACCCATAACTCCACCATAACCGCTTGTTTTTCCAGACTCCGCCAAGCTAAATCCTTCTTTTAAGATCTTCTCGGGGACAGGCGTGCCATGTTTATATGTTTCTGCACTTAACTCGGGTGGATTTGCTTTGGAAGGAGTAACAGGTATCTTGTTTTCCATTGCTACAGTGACTAAATCAGCATCAGTTAGTTCTGCAACACGACCAAGTCTGGTTTTTGCTTCTTGCCCTCCAAGAGCTGTGACAATTTCGCTTCTCTGAGCCTCGTTGAGTGTGGCTCTGATTGAGAGTCCCGCCGGCATATTGCGAACTGCTCTGATGACAAGGGCTCTTTTGTCAGGAACATTTTTCCAAAGGTCGTAATAAAGGTCTTGGAACTCTTGCCTGAA
>JAAZON010000096.1 GCA_012797725.1 SAR324 cluster bacterium
AGCTTTCAAATTCGGGAATATGCTTGCTTTCTCTTGGATTAATCCTTCCCACATTCTAGTTCTTCCAGAAAGCGTAATATCCATTGTCCTTATAGATCTCCAATATCTATCAATAGCTTCATTTAAAGTTGGCAGGAAAACAGAAATCATAGCCAACACTGCAAGAGCAACAAATATAAGAATAACCCTTCTCAAACTCAAATTGCGTCTAAAACTACTTATAAGGTCAAAGAAGAAGATAATGCTTGCAGTAACAATAGCTGTGCGAGAGTACGTAAAGGAAACAACAATAAGACAGAAAAAAAGAAAGAGAATTCTTATTCGCTTAATAAAGAGTGGCGAAATTGCCATCGTAAAACACAATACCATTCCGAAATACACTCTGCTCCCGAAAACAGATCCAATTCCTACTCCAAGACCAGACCTTATTAGCATTGCTTCTGAAGTAGGGCCAATAATCCCAAATCTTATGGCGGTAAGAAATTCGGGCAAAAATATCTCAACAAATCCAAGAAGAATACATATCAAACCAACTATGAATGCAACAAATAGAAGCCGTTGCGGCTCTAAATACTCATGGAAGTTTAAACCAAATAGAAAAAGAAAGAGATACATCATGTTGAACCTAATTGCGGATATTGCTTCGAGCGAAACCCCAAAAGTTAAGAAGTAAGTGATTACTGAAACAATCAAATACAGGTAGAAGATAAATATCACTCTTGATCCTACCTTAGTTCTCAAACCACGAATCCAAAGAACTCTGGCAACAAGTAGCAACACTAATGGGTCCCGTAATAACCATGTTAAGCCAGAACCTAACCAAAATGATAGAAGAGTTATTATGTACAGAACGTTGAAACTAAGAGCAGGAGCTAAATTAATCCATCTTCTTTCCATGTCGTCCGCTCCTTACCTGCATTAAAAAGGATACTTAGAGAGCGAGAGACTTCCTCAGTTTTCTGAATCTCCTGAAGAAGAACGCATAATATACTCTTGGAAATCTTACAATGACTAGAGTTAATAGATATTTGCGAAAACCTAAAAGCCTAAGATTACCTGAAGAGATTCGCCTAACTACATACGGATGTTTAATGACTTGGAAAAACTCTTCGTTTGAAATACCATTAAGAATCAGATGATTTATAACTTCAATGTATGATAACGGAATTGCTCTCGCAGAGACAAGTTTGATTAACTGTTCATTAGTTGTATTATTCGCTAAGAATTTCTCTAGTCGCAAATAGCACCCAACAGAATGGAATCTTCTCCATCGAGCCCTACTGTTTCTAGAAGAATCATATATTATGTAGTGCATAAGTACACTATCTACACATGAAACCCTGGATGCTTGAGAAAGATTCTTTAGTGTGAATTCTACGTCTTGACCGTTGAATGCTCCTTGTGTATACACAACTCCTGTCTTATCCAGAAAAGACTTTCTCCATAGTATTGTGCCAGTACAAGCCCAAGTCTTATGTTTCAGCACTAATTCTGCATATTTGGGACCCGAGATAGATTCATAGGAATATGAGAAACGCTTATCAAATGTTCTTTGAACTTTCCCATCCGACGTCCTAACATCATAACTACAAACCACCACATCAGCCTCAAACTCAACCATCCTAAGGAACAAGCTTTCTAGGCATTCGGGTTCGACCTGGTCATCACCATCCAGAAAGTAAATATAGTCTCCATTCGCATTTTCCAAGCCTTTGTTTCTAGCGCAGCTCACTCCGGAATTCTCTTGTTGAATTATACTGAATTTCAAGTCTGTATTCTCTAATACTTTCCTTGCTAATTCTATCGAGTTATCTGTAGAACCATCATCAACAAGTATTATCTCAAAACCCTTGAAACTCTGCTTAACAATGCTATTTAGTGTTAGCGTAATAAGAGGAGAATTATTGTAGATTGGTATAATCACACTTATTTGACAAGAATCCGTGTTCATTTCTCGCCTCCAAACGAAAATACGTTACCAAACAACTCAAAATCAGACAGAGACATCTTTCGTAGATAATTCGCTTCTCAATAAAGGACATATAGTTGAAGCTTTACTTTGCGACTTAGAGCGTTCTAAAAATCTTCACTGTCATGCTTACACCGTTTTCTCCTTTTCTCTCATACATACTGAGGAAGAACCCTGGAAGTGCATAAGCATAATTTGAGGCACGAAGCGTGTGAGTTCTAACTGAAAATTCATATTGAATATATAAAATTCTTGATTATTCTAGCATTGTATTTTGAGGTGTTTTTTTTAAATGTCTCACCAACTACATCATATTTAATACGCTTTCTTTTGTTAATTATACAAAATTCAATAAAATTCGCTGCTGAGTTCTCCAATCGTTCTTTTTCATCAATAACCAGGCTGTTATTGTAATCAAGCAAATAAGTGGCTGCGGGGTCATTATCAATTTTTGCAAAATGCACTATCGGAAGCCCAGTTCCCATATATTCGA
>JAAZON010000097.1 GCA_012797725.1 SAR324 cluster bacterium
GTCAAAATGCCCCCTTAACCACTCGCTACCAAACAAACCAGAACAAGAAAACCTTCATCACTTCAACGCACTTGAACCAAAAATACACTCACACCGCCTATCTACCCATAACTACTCAGGTTATAAGAGTTACTACCCTCTTTTTCTCGGCAGCATCTATATTACCCTGAGATAGCAAAAATAATCCTACTATTTCATTCAGCTCAGCAGAATCCTTATCCTCCCCTTGGGTCTTGGAAGACATGAATTGCAGTGCCTTTTCTGCAAGAATGTTCGCGCTTTCCAAGTCGTCATTTTGGTAGAACCATTTTGCTGCCGTTATGACTTTGCTTATGATACTTGATAGATTCTCATCATCAATTTCGCTGGTAATTTTCAGAATTGTTGAGTAAATATTTCTTAACTCAGCGCAGCCTTTAAGGCTGTATAAGATCTCAGTTAAATCCTGCAATATTTCCGAGGTGGCTTGGATCTCGATCAAAGAAGAGGAGTGTTCTATCACATTCAATACAGCCAAGACGGATACCTTTGCAGATTCTAAGTTATTTTGGGCCAACTTACATGCGGCAATGCCCGAAAGGGCATAAGCAACGATGGATGGATTCGGGGTAGAAAGACAACTTGCCGCGTCTCGAGCCTTTTCAAAAATTTCTATTGCCTGCTCATGTTGAGAGTTTTTCATGAGAAGTTTCGCTACTGAGAGAAGACTTCGAAGAGTCTCGTCTGCTTCAAGACCGTGAATCTTTTCACAAAGCCTTGAATATTCCTGTGCATACACTAAAGCTTCTGCAAATTGACCTTTGCGGGAGAGGGCACTAATCTGGCGGAGAAGCTCGCCAGTTTTTAATTCGATATCCGAATCTTCCATAAGAGCTGAGAATTAGACTAAATTCATAAAATTTGATGAAAATTCGAGTAAAAACGAATTAATTATGTGGAGATCGATTGCTTGTGAAATAGCCGAAAGGCCAAGTAGCTGCTATGATTGAACAACTATATTAGTAGATTCAGATCCTTAGAGTGATGGTTAAATTGTTGGAAGAGAGCGATTAAAAAAGACGATGTTTCTCTATGAGACTTTTTCTGGCGGTTGAGCTTGAAGAAGAGCTCAAAAATGAGCTGCTTCAAGTCCAGAAGATATTGGCAAAATCTGTAAATGGTGGACTTCGTTTGCTGCCAAGTCAGAACTTTCACCTTACCTTGAAGTTTATGGGAGAATTAGATGAAGCCTTCCTTGATGAAGTTAAAGAACTCAGCTCCGATACTCTAAAAAACTTTCATCCATTTAGTATTTCTCTTGATAAAGTTGGTGCTTTTCCTCCGCGCGGCCCTTTAAGAGTTTGTTGGGTTGGGCTGAAAGCTAGCAACTCAACACTATTAGAGCTTGCCAAGTCACTTAATACCGCTTTTGAAGTCTTGGATATTGAGGCAGAGAAGCGGGATTTCCAGGCTCATATTAGTATTGCTCGTCTTTCAAAGGATAGTGATGTAAGTGAAAGAATCCGTGGAATTCTCCCGTCTTTGAAAATCAAGCCTTTTTCACAAGAGGTAAAAGTAATAAGTCTCTTTTCCTCCACCTTGCATAGCTCAGGAAGCGTTTATGAGCTTGTGGAGCATTTTAGTTTGATCTGAGAATGTGGCAACATTCCTATTGATGATTACAGAGATGTGATAGTGAAGCTCATCCAGGATGATGAACTCGCCGATCATACCATTAGGAGCCTTGAAGCTTATTCAATTGCAAAAAAAAAGAGGGCTTATTTAGCAACTTGATAGGGTTTGTTAGAGAAAGGGTAATTTACCTGGAATCGATAGTCAAATTGTTGAAAGCATCGACTTTAATTTAGGATCTTAAGAGTAAGTTCGTCTCTGAAAACAAGTATTCTGTTATGCTCTCTTTTTGTCGGGAAGACAGACTCTAGGAATAAATATTTCTAAGACTATTTCATCATTACAAAACGCACTCCCCCATGACTGTTTTGGACAAAGCCATTTGGCGTTCTACTAACCAAGGTCAGTTCTTGCCTTTCTTGTCCAAGAGGAAGAATACAACGTCCATTTAGATTCAATTGCTGAAGCAGGACTTGGGGAATATACGGGCTTGCAGCAGAGAGTACAATGGCATCAAAAGGTGAAGCATCAGGCCACCCTTCATATCCATTGCCAAGTTTTTGCCGTATGTTTTTGATGCCTAGCTTCTGAAAAACAATACCTGCCCATTTGAAGAGCAATTCATCAATTTCAATTGTAAAAACCTCAGCACAAATTTTCGCAAGTAGTGCAGCCTCGTATCCTGAGCCAGTCCCAATCTCAAGAACTTTAAACTGTGGCTTCAGTTCCAACAATTGCAACATTTCCGCAACCACCAAGGGTTGGGAGATTGTCTGCTCAGGACCAAGCGGGAGGGGAGTATCACTGTATGCATCATCCCACAAATCTTCGGGAATAAACAAATGGCGGGGAACTTCTGCCATGGCCTTGAGTACAGCAGAATCATGAACTCCACGTTTCTCAAGCTGTTCTTCGACCATTAACCTGCGACGACGCGCAAACGACTCTTCTGTTTCAGTCATTTAATGGCGCCCTCAAAAAAGTAAGAAGCCGACGCTTAGGCTACTTCTTGAACCGGTTCTGCCACATCAGGCCAGAGGCACACGACAGATTCCTTCGGAATTTTGTATACACCCAATTCATCGCCGTAGCGATTGAAGCCATAGCGTACAGCACCGCCGTTGTCTCTGAGGAGATCTCTACAAGCTTTGTCTTGTCCACTAAACCAGAGCTGCTGGTACTTCTCTAATAGGTCACTGTCGTCCAAAAGTTCTCTGTCAATCATTGCCAAGCAGCGAGTGTCAACAAACACATGTCCATGGGATTCGCTTGCATCCTCTTGAAGCGAACTTAAATCTGGTTCTTCGCGTTCAGGATGAATGATTATTGAATACTTAAAAGGATCCCTTTCAATTCTATAAGTTCCAGGTTCTAACTCGATAACAACACCGCCGTAGTCCTTAATTAAGGAGTTCTTATCTGTGATGTCAGCATCAAGTAGTTCTTCGTACTTCTGCAGAAACTGTGGATTAGCAAGCATGAACTGATCAACAAGAACCAGAGCCCCACTTTCAATTGCAATTCGCTCTCTCTTGTTTCCACTTTCAGAAGCTTGCGTTGGACTACGCCTTGCTCTATTGAACCTTGGTTTTCTTCCTCCCTGATGGTAGCCGCGCCTAGAACCCCCACCTCTTTGTGATGTTTTATTTCTTCTCATTACTAAACTTCCTTATTATGATAGGTGCATATAAGAAGCCATTCTTTCTCTGATAGGAGAAACAAAGACTTACGTCTTCCCTACGAGCTCTTCTTGAAGCTATCTTGATCACGATTCAAATGATACGAATCTTTTAATGAGACCAAGTAGACTGTTCAGAAAATTAAAAATCTCAAGAGAATACAATAATAATATTAATAATCGGCCTGCACCTTGTTCCTAGATGTGCAGAGCATTCATTGAAACATATTATTAAGCGCAGCAAAATTCCAGTCGATATATTTACTTGAAGGGTAGCACTAATCCATTTTTATTGGTTTTTGGCAATGAATATAGACCTTGCAAACGAGCAACTTGTTGAATTATCACAGGAATTCACTAATTCTGTAGAGGTTTTATTTGATTCAGATAATGTTTGCCTAGAAGGTAGGTATAGCGACGAACTATCTCTTTTTAGAGCTAGAAAGGTCTGGGTTAAGGTGCTTGAGACAAATTTCCTCTTGGAAAAGGGAGATGACTTTGATTTCATCATTAATTCTAAGCCTGAAGAGGGCCGTTTTTTTCTAAAATGTTCATTTAAAACTGCTTGTGGCCGATATGCTTTTTGGCGTTTAATCAATAGCCAAGCCCCAGAATCTCAATATCTTATTGAAACAGCTCATATTCCAGAAGGAACTTCGCAGCAATATGAGCTTATGAAAGCACCTGATTTAAAAGCCATTGCTCAATTAGAAAGGAGCACTGAGAACCTGAAAAAAGCAGCTAAACTTGTAAATTGGCTCTCGAAGCTATTTAAATAACTGGAATTACTAAAATTATTTCTCTAGAGAAGAATTTCTGTAAGCGTTTACATCATTGCGAGCCCGCAACGCGGCGTGTGGCAATCTAGACTTACAGATTACCACGGACACTATTATGCCCTCGCAATGACAGTGTTGTCAGGTTCTTAGCAACCCACGTGAATGCTTACGAATTTCTCGACCAAGTGGGCTTGTCCTACTAGCCTTGGCAAAGTAGAAAGCTTGGCTCTCCACTAAATTTGAGTATATGGAGGGCTTAAGCTCCCGTTCGGCTGAAAACTCGCCTTTCAAAACGACAGGAATTTTGGCGGATTGTCTAATTGCTTAATTAAGAGCCTTATTCCCACTTTTGCGTAAGGACCTTGCATTTTCTACCTGAAGCACTTCTTCATTTGCTGCTGATTAATCAGATAGAAGGAGCAAGGATGGTAAGAGATTGAATTGAAGCTTCTTCTGGGTGATTTTCCTCCCCAAGAATTTAAGTAAGGTTGAAGTGATATCTATGAAAATGCCAGATCGACTTGTTGTGCAAGAAGTTTTGTTGGGTAGGCGACGTTCCAAAAGTGAAGCTGAAAGTGCCCCTATCATTAAGAAAATTGAAACAGAAGAAATTCCAGTTCTCAAATTAGCCGGATTGCCTTGTGCAGCAGCAATACTCCTTATCCTTATGTCTACACTTTGTGTGCTTTGCTTAAAAGCAGCTTTTGGTATTGATATTCCGGAAGGGATATTGTTTTTGGGTTTTGGGGGAATAACGGTTGGAAGTCTGGTATTATCCCATTCCCGAAAAAGAGCGCTAAAGAAACAACTGAAGAAGATGAAGAAAGCAGTTGTTGAGTTGGTTGATTTGTTGGAATTCGTGAAAGCCTCCGTAGCTCAATGCGAGGAACGGATTGCAAAACAACCAAGTTGTGACAAGCTAAGTGATAGCTTTGCTTTGTATATATTGACTCAAATTCGAGATCTTATTAAACGCCGATTGAAGAAAATCTCCATATTGTTAGCGGAACCCGATAGAAATAATTTAACGCGCGCGCAAATCTTGTTTGCTCGTCCTATTGCCATACGAGATTCGAAAATGGAAGGAGTTGGAAGATCTTATCCAGTGGAGATTTCAAAAATACGAGATGTTGTAGGCCCTCTTGTTGAGTTTATCGAAGAGGGGATCTTGGCTATTGAGACAGAAAACGCCGAAAGAAATGCCGAACTTGATTTGGAGGCAAGGGCATCTCAGGCCGCCTAAGCTTAATTCCTTAGTAATCATTAACGCAGAGGGCGATATCTTAATATTACTGTCATTGCGAAGGCATGATAATGCCTCTGGTAATCTATTAAATCTAGATTATCATACTCTCTCGGGCTTGCAATGACGTGAGCGCTTGCAATTCATGCCACACGGCTTTCCTGGCTTTTCATGAAGCAGAACTTGGCAAACGTTCCTCATAGCTTCATGGGGCTTTTGATCTGTGGCTATAATGCTAATTTCTCACTGGATTCCAGAAGCTGTCGACGGGGATTTCTAAGTCCATATGAAACATGGTTCGGACAACTCTTTTTTTTGGCCAAGAAAAAATTAAAAAAGTGCTCGCCCAATGGCAATAGGCAGAATTAATGTAGTGCTCTAATTTAAGGGCTCGCCATTTATCTTACTCTCGCCGACAGCCTAGATATATGTTTAAAATATCTGCCATGGTTCGAAAATCTGAATTTGGAAGATACAGTTTCTCCGCAGGTGAGATAGGGGAATATGTTGTATGCCCTGAAGCTTGGCGTTTGAAATTTGTAGAAGGAAGAAAATCGATACGTCAAAAAGATGCTAAATTAGGGGCTCAGTTACATCAGAAATGGGCTGATCTATATGACGAGTCTTTGTTCCTTACAAGAGGAGTGAAAATAGCAGCTACGTTGATAATTACTACGATAGTTTTCTTTCTGTTCATCAATCTATAAAAGCTGGGAATGATGAGTGATCTAATTCTTTCCATTTCAAGAAGCATAGCGTCTGTGGATGGAGATCTTATATTATTAATAGTAATTATCTTGGCCGGACTGATTGTCGTTAGAGGACTCTATGGTTCTGCAGAACTCAAGCGGAAAGACTCCGGAATGGGAAAGGATGCTCTCGTTGTTAGTGTAGATGGTAGTAAAAGCTTGGCTGTGCGTCATTATGTCTCAGAGATGCAGGGTTTAGCAGGAAGGCCGGACGCATTAATTAGTGAGAATGGCTTTATCATTCCCGTAGAACGAAAACCCCTTGCAAGGAAAATTCGGGATCGTTATGTTGCTCAACTTCTTGTCTATATGAGGCTTGTTGAGGAATTTGAAGGAAGGAGGCCTCCTTATGGATATTTGATATTGGGTCCTTCATGCCGAAGTTTTAAGATTGAAAATAGTTTGGAACGACAAGCCTGGCTGCAGGGAATAATAGATGATATGCGACAAATCCTGGATGGAGGAGTCTGTGTTGCAGCCCCACATATTCGTAAGTGCATTAAATGTGGAGTGAGGAATTTCTGCGAATTCAATATTACTGCTGGGGATAATAAAATTGAGTCTAGAAACATCGCATAATATAAATATGCCTCTTGTCAGCATTGTGCTTCCTTGTTTTAAACAAGCAAGGCTACTGCCTGAAGCCCTCGATAGCATTCTTGCGCAGGACTATCCATACATTGAGACCATTGTTGTTAATGATGGAAGTCCGGACGACACTGTCGAAGTGGCTCGAAGCTTTATAGAGGCCAATCCAGGAAGGGAGATCCGCATAGTGGAAAAGGAAAACGGAGGCGTCTCCGATGCCCGAAATGCAGGCCTGCGTGTTGCAAGAGGGCAGTATCTTATGTGCTTGGATGCAGATGATAAAATTAAAAGTAAGTATGTAAGTACAGCTCTATCATTAATGTCTCGTACGAAGGCTAATCTTTTCTATTGCAATCAAGAGAACTTCGGAACTGAGACAGGGGAGTGGATTACTGGACCATACAGCCCCTATTTTATTCGTTATAGTAACTGCATTTGTAATGTAGCCATTTATGACAGGATTCTGTTTGAAAGAACTGGAGGCTATAAAGTCTCATTTGCGTTTGCAGAAGATTGGGAATATTGGATATCTTGTTCTCGCCATGGGCTTATTGCTTGTAAAGGTGAAGAGAAACTATATCAATACCGTGTGAATAGCGGAGGCCTCGCTGCGACCTTTATGAAAGGCCACTACAAAGACTGTACGGCCTTAATCCGAATTGCAAATGAAGACTTGTATCCGGTGGAAGAGCTTCTGGAAGCACATGATCATGTTCCTGCCTTATCCTCAGAAGCTCAGAGAATTTTAGAAGACTTGGATAGAAAGCACTCAGAACAGTGGCTTCTTAAATTTTGTTTGGGTCTAATAGCAGAGCAAACAGGTAATATAAGTGAGGCAATGAAATATTATTGGCTCTCTGTGGCTTTGACATCTGAGAAGAACTGGCAACCTTTCTTTAGGATAGGAGTTTTAAGCGAAAAGGCAGAACAAGGAGAAGAGGCGCTTCGATTTTACAGATTAACACTTACGTTACGGCCTGATATGAGTCGTTTTCTTCTTCCACGCATTGTGGCGCTTGGTGGAGTCTCTCCACTTTAGAAAAAGTGGAACTCAACCATGCGAAGATTTAAACTGCTTCAAAGCATATTCAAGCACTTCCACAGCGTTTATGATATCGGCTTGCTCAAGCACATAAGCAGCACGAACCTCATTTTTGCCACGGCTGTTGTCTAGATAGAAACCACTTGCAGGAGCAACAAAAGTAGTGGCTCCCTTAAATGATACTTCTTCCAGCATATATGCTGCAAAGGCATCAGCATCATTTACTGGCAGTCGAATAATCATATAAAAAGCTCCTTGAGTCCGTCGAGCGAAAACACCCGGGATGCTTTGCAGTGCATCTGACAGGGTATCGCGGCGCTTCTGGTATTCCTCACGCACAGCAATAATAAAGTCTTGGGAAATGCGCTCCATCATATAGGCTGCCGCAAACTGTTCCAGTGTTGATACTGAAAGTCTAGCCTGGGCGAAACAGAGGACCCTAGCCATAAATTCTTCATTGGTGCTGATTAGGCATCCGAGACGTGCTCCACATAGACTGAAGCGCTTAGAAAGGCTGTCCAGAACCACAACTCTTGGATTGTTAGGCGCCACATTTAATATTGAAAGGGGTTCCAAGTCGTCATACACAAATTCACGATATGCTTCATCTGAAAGAAGAAACAAATTGTGTTCTTCACATATATTTAAGAGTGTTTCAATTTCTTTGCGAGTGTAGACAGTTCCTGTTGGATTGTTTGGATTGCATA
>JAAZON010000098.1 GCA_012797725.1 SAR324 cluster bacterium
TAGCGCCAAAGAGCGGATTGCTTATGTCAAATTGCTCGTCTGCAGGTACAGAGAGATCCCTAATAACAGGATCAACCTCCACTTCTCCTTCAATAGAGGCCTTTGTCGCTTGAATTTCAAATTTCAATGTGCCAGTGTCTTTTCCGTTGTCTCCGAAAGTGCTACCTGAAAAGAAAAAGACCAAATATGTGTTCTCGCTGTCTGAAACATTCTCAATAGGATTTTTAATTTCCCTAACTGAATGTATCTCAAATTGCCCTGAGTTCTTTACGTAACTAAGACCAAGTGGGAAGCGGACTTTAAGAAGAATTCCGTCTGGATGTACATCCCAAATCCTGACACTCACCAAGCTTCGATCCCCTGGATCTATCGAACCTGGTACAACACTTATTACTGTCTCAGCAGCAGCCTTGTAGTCGGAGGATCCTCCGCCGTTTCCTCCTCCACAAGTGCTAAGTATTGTGCAGGCGATTAGCAGACATGAGATCCAGAGAAACTTTTTAAGCATTATGGGGTCCTCCTTTCTTAAGCTTTGCCAACTGTTGTGCATGCCTGGACAATTCGAATGTAGCGCGATGATTCTCCCGTATTTGTTTAATGATGGCAAGATGTTATCGATAAAGTCAAGACAGCGTTTGCTGAAAAGACAAATGCTGAAATTAAAGAATTTGCTCTTGATAGTTTGACGCACGTGGACGCTCTCTTCTTTGCCAAGCACGACTTCCTGTTTGAGGTCTTGCGTTCTTAATTGTAAGTGATTTTTCATCCAGACACTTTCCTTACCGATCTCTAATGGCTTGTGCGAACATCTCAGGAACTTCGATTTCTTCGAATCCAAAGCCATGAATTTATTTCTGCTATTTAACCCATTTTCAAGGCCACAGCGGCAAGTCCGTATCTGATCGCACAAAAGGGATTTGCAAATGTTTTTATTCCGTATATTAAGTTATCTTTGTATCAATGCCACCGTCAGACGTATTCGACATAGTAATAGTAGGAGCAGGACCTGCAGGCCTGATGGCTGCGATTGCTGCCGGGCGAAGGGGTTCGCGCGTACTAGTGTGCGAGCGTCAGAAGCGTAGCGGTAAGAAGCTTCTTGCCTCAGGTGGTGGGAGATGCAACGTAACGAATGCTCTTGGAGATAGGACCTTTGCATCACGATTTGGCGAGAAAAGTTCATATGTCTTTGCTGCGCTTAGGAAATTTGGGATTGAAGCCATATGCAATTTCTTCGAGAGCATCCGAGTACCACTAAAGGCAAATGATGGCATTCATTTCTTCCCTGAATCAAATAAAGCCGCAAGTGTTGTAGAAGCCCTGGTTCAAGCTTGTCGGGACTGTGGTGTCGTGTTGCGTACTGGTTGTGATGTCACAAGTATTCAAATAAAAGACGGTCGTGTATGTGGCATAATTCATAGCGGAGGAATAATCTCGACTTATGCTTGTGTACTTGCTTGTGGAGGGAAGAGCTATCCAAAGTTAAGCGGTTGTGAGAGGGGATATGAACTTGCGAGCCAAGTTGGACACAATATTGTCGAGCCGGTCCCGGGCCTTGTTGGTTTAATTACAAAGGAAACATGGCCTGGAAGCTGTGCTGGAATCAGCGTTAAAAATGCTCACATTAGAATCAAAGAAAATTGCAGTGGCAAGAGGTCTCTGACTCAGAAGGGGGGTCTTTTGTTTACACATCACGGGATCTCTGGGCCCGCAGTGTTGAATATTTCATCCGCTGTTTCTCGCATGCTTCTTAATAGACCCGAAGTGCGTCTTTACTGTGTCATGCAGGAAGATCTTGATGCTGGTGCTTGGAATAAACGATTTCTGGAATGGCAGAAAGAATCAGGTCGTAAGACTGTAAGTAACTGTCTGAAACCTTTTCTGCCAGCGAGATTGGCAGATGCGCTCATAAACGAAACAGGCTGTGATAAGGAAGTTCTTGCCTGCAATTTGTCTCGGGCAAACCGGCTACGCCTTGTGCAAATTCTAACCGAGGGCGTCGAGTTGACAATCACAAAAAGCGAGGGGTGGGATCACGCAATGGTTACTTCGGGAGGTGTCTTGATAAGAGAGATTGAAAAGGGCACACAAGCAAGCTTGTTAATAAAGGGTCTGTATATTGCTGGAGAAATGATTGACTGTAGCGGGCCTTGCGGGGGATTTAATATCACATGGGCTCTGAGCAGTGGTTTTTGTGCGGGGAGCGCGGCTGCATGTGAAATCCCTGCTTGCTAAGCCGCACATTATAGGTGCCAATTTTTGGCTTCTTATTACCGCGAGCTAGATGATTTTCAATTCTTCCATCCTTTCTCGTAACCAGTCACAAAACGCTTTCTTCCTTTGTTGTCATTAAGGGCTAAACCTGATTTACTGCAACTCTTTCAGAAAGATTATGTTTTATAGCTTTTTCATTTACACCTTCTTTTAGCAAGAGATCGAGATCGAGCTCTGCAATAGAGTTCACAACCAAATCAGGTCTGTACGAATAATCTTTAAGTTTCTCAAGCGTTGATATTCCGGAAAGGGTTAGAATGGTTTTATATCCCAATTGAACACCACCCAAAATGTCAGTCTGCATGGTATCTCCAATGATACAAGTTTCATTGGTTTGACGACCAAGAGATTTTCGCGCAGCCCTTAGCATGACAGGGCTTGGTTTTCCAACACTGAAGGCTTTTTTCCCTGTCGCATTTTCAAGTAAGGCGACAATGGCTGCTATTCCAGGTTTGCTCCAACCCTTCATTCTTGGCGATGGGTCAAGATTAGTGGCAACAAGCTTTGAGCCTTCGATGATGAAATCGATAGCCTTTTCTAAGCGTTCAAGAGTAAAGTTTCGACCTTCTCCAACAACTACATAATCAGGATCTTTATCTACCATCGCGTAACCGCTTTCATGGAGACTTAAAAGAAGTCCTTGTTCGCCTAAAACAAAAGCCGTTCCATTTGGTTTTTGAGATTCTAGGAAGAGAGCTGTTGCCATGGCGCTAGTATAAATATGCCGCTCTTCAATTTTCTTGAAGCCCATTCTTTTTAAGCGCGTTGCAATATCTCGCCTTGTGTAATGGCTGTTATTAGTTAGAAAGGAAAAGGGAACTTCGCGAGCAATCAGGCCTGTAACGAAATCAATTGCCCCTGGAATTATCTTCGGGCCACTATAGACGACCCCGTCCATATCAATAAGGAAACCTAATTTTTCCATTTTTATTCTAGCCGGATAAGTGCTTAAAAATATCGAAAAAAAAATGATTATACCATAAATACTGCCTTTCACAACAAAATCGAAGAAAGAGCTCTTTGAGTTTAATTTTCTTGGCTGAAAAGAAGAAAGCTTAGGTTTTCGAGGTATTACGATTTAACTCTGAAATATTTCAAGATTTTTCAAGAAAGGTCTTTGAATTAAACGTCATTTTGATATTCTTCTGCCCTAATGAGCATTTGTTTTAACCCAGCAACTATTGTCACTAAATTTGATCGAGTCGAGACTATTGCCTCTCTGCTTGATTTCCTGCCAATCGAGAAAAAGATAAACGAAGTGCTATGCTCGGTCAGAGAAAATGACATTAGCATAATTACAGGTCCGACTGGATGCGGAAAATCAACCGGAGTACCTCTTGCTCTTTGTCTGAGCGGCTATCAAGTTGTCTGCACCGAACCAAGAAGGCTTGCGGCTTCTGCATTGTGCGATAGAGTTTCTGAGCTTCTTGGAATTGAAAGCGGTAGTTTAGTCGGCGTACGAACTGCTACTGAAAAAATATACAGCGAGACTGAGACAAAACTAACATATTGCACGGACGGGTACTATCTTACGAGTTTTCTAAAAAAACAAAAATTACCATCTGATGTTCTTATTATCGATGAGATCCATGAATGGAATAAGAATGTCGAGCTCATATTATCATTATGGAAGGAGCAGCGCCTTCGTGGAGAGCCTGTACCTAAACTCTGCATCATGTCTGCAACTTTGGATCGGAAGCGTCTTTGTGATTCAATGCCAAGTGAAATTAGTGTCGGGGAAATAGAAGTAGAAGGAAGAACCCACGAAATAAGTGAGACCTGGCTTCCTTCTGGAGATCTCGTAACTGAACTTCGAAAATGGTTGTGGCGTGGAAGGGAGGTCTTAGTTTTTCTCCCAGGAAAGAGTGAGATCTATCAGTTGAAAGATGAGCTAGAACATTCTGATGTTAATGCAGAAGTTATTCCTTTACACAGAGAACTTAGCCGTGAAGAACAGCATCGGTGTTTTCATAAGTACGGTCGGCCGAAAGTTATATTGGCAACAAATATTGCAGAATCAAGTATTACACCTGATGTTGATGTGGTCATAAGCCTTGGTAAGAAGCGTCAACGTAATATATGGGATGGAATTGAACACCTGGAAATTACAGATTGTAGTCAGTTCAATCTGACCCAACAAAAAGGACGTTGTGGACGTTTGAAGAAGGGGCATTTCATATTGATGTCAGATAAAGCTTTTGATGAACGAGTTAGGGAGGACAGGGCCGAGATTCAAAGAACAAGGCTTGAGCTCGATGTGCTAAGATTACTGGACTATGGTCTTGATGTGTCCTCGATACCCTTTGTAAACGTACCGCCGAGACATTTAGTCGAGAGTGCTATACATAATTTAGAAGTTCACGGTTGCATTAGAAAGAAAGGGAAAAGGCTTCAGATTACCCATGCTGGGCACGAGTGTGCGTTTCTTCCGGCTCAATTTGAACTGGGACTTCTTATTGTGGAAGCCCAAAAAAGAGGAATAAAAGACATCGCCATGCTTTGCGCTGCTGTTATTGAAGCTGGTGGGATGGATTTGAAGCTTCGGAACGGCTACTTAAATGTTGGAGATTGGCGAGAGATTTGTGTTAACGAAAATAGGATGGATCCTCTAGCGCATGTGAAGCTTTTCTTGGAAGCTCATCGGATAAAAAAGGAAACAAAAAACTATCCCGAATTCAGGGATGCCATGATTCAGAAGGGGCTAGATCCCTTAGCTTATAGTCGAGCTCTTGAGAGCCTTGATATGCTCTCAAGAGAAGTTCAGTTTGAGATTCCAGAAGAAGTTCCAAATGGTGACACCAAGGGCTTGCTTAGGCAGTCATTTATAAAGGCGTTCAAGGCCCATGCTTATCAGGCCCTTCAAGATGATACGTTGCTGAGTGTATTTGATGGTCATAGGGAGCGCTCTAATCGCTCTAATGTCTCGTTTTTTGGTGTGGCAAACCCGATAGTTTTTGGCTATCCGCTGACTATCGAAGGCGCAAATGGAAAATCTCACGAAGTAGTTCATATGTTGGTGGTAGCAAGTAAGAAGGAGGTCATTAGCATCGTACCAGATATTCAGCTTCCTGATCCTTCTTCTCAGAAGAAGCAAAATAATCAAAGGCCAAATAAGGATGGATCTTTAGAAGGTCGAGAGCCCGGCACAAGACGCCATAGGGAATACAACGGCTCGGGTCATGGCTACTGGAACCACAATGGGCGAAGCGGGTCAGCACATAGATAATGTCGTGATTTTACTGATTTCTTATGGAAAGACTAAAATCCTATTTGGTGCTAATATTACCAGGCAAGCGCATTTCTAGAAATCGAGGCTTTAAGAGGAGACTCTCTCATGGAACGAGGAAGATTTTATTTTTATCTATCTTTTCTTAGTATTTTTGTTCTCTGCATTTTAAGTTCGGCCGTTGCTGAAAATTCTATTACTTCAGATCCCTCGGGCCCTAATGTTAAGCCTGGTACCAGAATTAGCTATGTCATTAATTTCGAAAACATTACGGGCTCAGTAGTTCCCAATCTAAGAATCAGAGCCGATCTTGATAACAACTTCGAGAGAACTAGTCTTAGCTTTGGGCAATCTTCTCCAAATGATTTCGCGATAAGCTTCGATGAAGCCTCGCGTACTATTACCTGGAAAAAGGATGGCATCAACTTGGCTCCTAATACTAGTGCTTTTGTGACCTTTAGTGCAATACTACGCGATGATGCAATGGATGCCTACACATTAACTGAAGTGGCCTATGTTGATGACGGGAGCCAAGCTAGTACTTTTTCGGAAGTTAACTTCAAACAATTGACAATCGATGCCTCAAAGCCTCTGAGTTATCCAATGATTGGCACCGACATCCTTCAGAGCACGAGTTTTCCGATTCTATTTACAGCATATGATCTTGGGGCAAATTCAGAGGTTAAGTCCGTGGCTTTGTATTATGCTGAAAAAGCCGCTGATGGTGTGGGTAAACCTCTTACTATTTTAAAGCCAGAGGATTTTCGTTTGTTTTCAACCTGGTTTGGAGGTGAAAGGAGTTTTAATTTTACTGGAACGCCTGGCTACGAATATTATTTCTACACCATAGCAACCGATAATGTTGGGAATGTTGAAACAAAGGAGCAAAAAAGTGAGGCTTCTGTCTATATAGAACCAATATGCACGATTTATGACGTGAGCCTGGTTATTAAAGATCTTAAAGCATCAAATAAGAAGCTTGTGAGAAAAACAAGGAGTATGCTTGATCTATATGCAAAGAGCGGAGCCAAGGCTCAAGCTTTGAAAATTGCAGATATTCAGCTGAATTCTTTCATAA